>CAZYHE010000277.1:0-6443 GCA_964647225.1 uncultured Anaerolineales bacterium | reverse complement strand
TGCTGTGCAAATCGCCCAAATCATGAGTGGGCAGGGTTTGACGAGTTATCCCGTCGGTTGTATAGTGCTGTAAATCCAAGACAAGAGTGTGTTCATGACCCTCATTGAGATCCTACTGATGGCGGTGGGCCTGGCGATGGACTGTTTTGCGGTGTCGCTGGGCATCGGTACGACCCGCTACGCCAGCGGGCGCCGCCCGCTGTTCAGGTTGTCCTTTCATTTCGGGCTGTTCCAGGCGTTGATGCCGGTGTTGGGCTGGTTGGTCGGCACACAGATTGCCGGCCTCGTCTCGGCGTTCGATCATTGGCTGGCGTTTGGCCTGCTGGGGTTCGTCGGCGTCCGCATGATCCGTTCCGGGCTGGATGCTGACAGTGAGAGCCACAGCAAAGACCCCTCGCGGGGCAGCACCTTGATCTTGCTCTCCATCGCGACCAGTATTGACGCTTTCGCCATCGGCTTGACCCTGGCGATGCTGCAAACGCACATCTTTCTCCCCGTCCTGGTGATCGGGTTGGTGGCGGGCGGGCTTTCGCTGTTCGGCCTGAAGGTCGGGCACCGGTTGGGGCAGAGTTTCGGCAAGCGCATGGAAGTTATCGGCGGGGTCATTTTGATATTGATCGGTCTTCGGGTATTGCTGTCACATATGTTGTGATGGCGTGGTGGTATAATACCTGAGTTGTGTAAGATCGCACGTTGAAGACGGTCGTGCGTCGAATTTCAGCTAAGAAGGAAAGAGATATGCGTGGCTTATTTGCTACCCTGGTTGTGGCGGTCCTTTTCATCGTTATCGCCCTGTTGGCGGCGGCGTTTGGCTCGGTCGGTGTCGCGTTGGTCGGTTTGCTGCTGCACCGCTGGTTTGATCTGACGCAATGGCAAGGCTCCCTCATCGCGCTGGCGGTCGCCGCGGGCTTGACCCTGGTGATCTACAAATTATCCCATTCACCCGCCCAGCCGGCGACGTGGCAGGATGACTGGGAAGATGACGAAGAAGAAGATGAAGATGAGCCGGAAGTGATCGAACCGCCCATCGTGCCGTGGCGGCGGAGCCGGCCCACGCCGGGCGAGCTGCCGTCGGATCGGTCGTCGGGCGCTGGCAATAAATCGGCGCGGTCGCCCAAGGCGCGCAAGTAGCGCGCGGCCCGGCGTGAGGTCCAGCGCGCCAGGCGTTTCGTGGGCTTCTGCTGACATGCGGTCGCGTTTTTTTCTTGTGGAGGGTTAAGGTGAGTTCGAAGTTCAAACGATTGTCTATCCTGGCCGTGCTCCTCATCGTGTTGGGCGGGTGCGTGCAGGCTCCTCAAGAAGATACAAAGCTGAAGATTTCGTTGATCCCGGTGCTGGACACCATCCCAATCTTTGTGGCGCAGCAAAACGGCTATTTCAAGGAGCTTGGCATCGAAGTCGAAGGGGTGCCCGTCAAAAGCCCGCAAGAACAGAACGCCCTCGTGCAATCAGGCCAGGTGGATGGGATGCTGACCGACCTGGTCGTGGTGGGGATCTTCAACAAGCAAGCCCCCCAGGTCAAGGCCGTCTACACGGCGCGGCGGCCCTTTCCGGCCGCGCCCCTGTTCCGCGTGCTGGCCGCGCCGAACAGCGCGATCAAGGCCCCCGCCGACGTGAAGGGGATCCCGATCGGGATCAGCCAGAACACCGTCATCGAATATCTGACGAGCCGCCTGCTGGAAGGCGCGGGGTTGAAGCCGGAGGATGTGAAGGGCGAGGAGGTCAACGCGATCCCGGTGCGGTTCGAGCAGCTCATGAACGGCAACCTGAAGGCGGCGACTCTGCCCGATCCGTTGGCGCAGGGCGCGATCGCCGCGGGCGCCCGGCTGGTGATTGATGACACGCAGCGCCCCGAGCTCTCCCAATCGGTGTTGGCGTTCCGCATGGCGGCGCTCAAGAACAAGCCGGACAGCGTGCGGAAGTTCCTGGTGGCCTGGGAGAAAGCGGTCAAGGAGATCAACGCCCACCCCGAAAAGTACCAGGGCCTCCTGATCGAGCAGGGCCGAGTCCCCAAGTCCATCGAAAGCAGCTACAAGATGCCGCCCTTCCCCGACCGCGGGCTGCCCAGTGAGTCCGAAGTGGCCGACGTGCTCGCCTGGATGCGCGCCAAAGGGCTGGTCGGTCGGGATGTGCCCTACGGGGAGATGGTGGATCGCACCTTCTTGCCGAAGTAGCGGCGCTTTGCGGATACGTGTGGGCGGTTTGTCGCAGCATGATCTCTTTCGCACAGATCACATTTGCCTACCCCAACCAGCCGCCCATCTTCAAGGATTTCAACTGGCAGGTCGAGCCGGGCGAGGCTTGGGCGGTGATTGGGCCGTCGGGGTGCGGCAAGAGCACCCTGCTCTATCTCGCGGCCGGACTGCGCCGGCCCAGCGCGGGGCAAGTCAGCGTGGCCGGTCAGCCCGTGCCGCGGCCGCGAGCCAGCACCGGCCTGGTGCTGCAGGATTTCGGCTTGTTGCCGTGGGCGACGGTGTGGGAGAACGCCGCGCTGGTGATGCGGATGGGTCAGTTTTACCGCGGTAAACGCGTGCCGGACGACACCCCCCGCCCCTATCCCCGCCCCGACATCACGCCAGACCAGGTGAACCGGTGGCTGGCGCGGCTGGGCATCGCGGATCAGCGCGACAAGTACCCCAACCAGATCAGCGGGGGGCAGCGGCAGCGCACCGCCATCGCGCGCAGCCTGCTCCAGCAGCCGAACTTGCTGTTGATGGATGAGCCGTTCTCTTCCCTGGATGCGCTCACGCGCGAAGACCTGCAGCGGTTGACTCTGGAGTTGCGCCAGGAGACCGGGGTGACGACGGTCATCGTCACACACAACATCGAGGAAGCCGTCTATTTGGGTCAACGTATCCTGGTGCTCGGCCGCGCGCCGAATCGCGAAACGGGTACTGTCGAGAATGCCGGCGCGGGAACGCTGGATTTTCGGAGTCAGCCCGCTTACCAACAGAAGTGTACTGAGCTGCGTGCGGTCTTGGCGGCGGGTCAGGGTACGAAAAAAGAATGACCACGGTCATTATTTTGTTTTCGGGATGGTCTTGGGCCGCCCCGGGGTGACTATCCTGGGCGCGTGATGTTTTGAGACGCTGAGAAGATGCGCCGACGCGAATTGTTGCTTGCGACGTTGAGCCTGCTCCTGGCCTGGCAATTGCTGGCGTGGCTGTTGCGCTCCGAGGTGCTGCCCGGCCCGCTGGCGGTCGCCCAAGTGTTTGGGAAGGAGTTGCAGCGCGGGTTGGGGCGCCACTTCCTGGTGAGCGGCTGGCGCGTGATCAGCAGCATTGCCGTTGCTACGATCCTGGCGGTGCCGGCCGGGCTGGCCTTGGGGCAAAGCAAGCGCCTTGACCGGCTCTTCGCCCCCCTGATCTACATCCTTTATCCGGTGCCCAAGATCGTCTTCCTGCCGATCATTCTGTTGTTGCTCGGCATCGGCGACACGTCCAAAGTGTTCATCATCTTCTTGATCCTGTTTTTCCCGATCCTGGTGGTGGTGCGCGATCAGGCGGCCGCGCTTCGACCGGAACTGATCTATTCGGTGCGTTCGCTCGGCGCGGGGCGGCGGGCGCTTTTCCGGTTCGTCTATCTGCCGGCCACAGTACCCGCGGCGCTGACCGCACTGCGCGTCAGTATCGGGACCGCCGTCGCGGTGTTGTTCTTTGCGGAGTCGTTTGCCACGACTTCGGGGTTGGGCTATTATATCATCGTCGAAAGCTGGGGGCGGCTGGCTTACCCAGAGATGTATGCCGGCGTGATCGCGATGAGCGCCCTCGGCCTGTTGCTCTATTTCGCCGTGGATCGGCTGGAGCGGCGCCTGGCGCCGTGGATGTTTACGCACAATTCTTGATTGAGAGGCGGGAATCCTTTGGCATCCGCAAAACCGGCAACCGTGCTTCCCCCCATATCTGAAAAACGAACGTATGTCCGGCGCATGTTCACGGCCATCGCGGGCAGCTACGACCTGATGAACCGGCTGATGACCCTGGGTCGCGATGCCGTTTGGCGTCGGACCGTGGTCAAGCTGTGCGCGCTGCCGCAGGGGGGCCGCCTCCTGGATGTCGCCACGGGCACGGGCGATATCGCGTTCGAAGCGCTGCGCGCCGATCCGTCCGCGCGGCCGGTGGGGTTGGATCTGACCCCCCAGATGATGCGCGCCGGCCAGGGCAAATATGTGGGGCTAACTCTCCCCTTCATCGAGGGCGATGCGTTGGCGCTGCCCTTCGACGCCGGCGTCTTCGACGCGGCCTGTTCCGGTTTCATGATGCGCAACGTGGTGGACATCGCCGCGGCCTTCCGCGAGCAGGTGCGTGTAGTCAAATCAGGCGGTAAGGTGGTTTGTCTGGAACTGACTCTGCCGCGCACACCGATTTTTGGCCGGTTGTTCCGCCTCTACTTCTTCCGGGTGGTCCCGCTGATCGGTGGGCTGATCAGCGGCCAGCGCGATGCGTATCGTTATCTGCCGGAGTCGGTGGCGGTCTTCCCGCCGCCCGCCGAACTGGCGCGCACGATGGCGTCGGCCGGTCTGCGCGACGTGGGGTATCGGTTGGCGATGCTCGGCACGGTGGCGATCCACTGGGGGACGAAATGAAGCGGCTGATCGTCGGCATGTCGGGCGCGTCGGGGCAGATTTACGGGATTCGCCTGTTGCAGGCATTGCGCGCCGCCGGGGATGTCGAAACGCACCTGGTGTTGTCGCCGGCGGCGCGCATCACGATCGTTCAGGAGACCGACTGGACGCCCCGCGAGGTCGAAGCCCTGGCCGATGTGGTCTACCGCCCCGGCGATATCGGTGCCGCAATCGCCAGCGGTTCCTTCGTCACGGCGGGCATGATCGTCGCGCCGTGCAGCATCAAGAGCCTGTCGGCCATCGCCCACTCCTACACCGACGATCTCCTGGCCCGCGCCGCCGACGTGCAGCTCAAGGAAGGCCGGCCCGTGCTGCTGATGGTGCGTGAGACGCCGCTGCACGCCGGCCACCTGGAATTGATGTTGCAGGCGGCGCGCATCGGCTGCGTGATCTTCCCGCCCGTGCCGGCGTTCTACAGCCGGCCACAAACGCTCGATGATATCGTGGCCGGGACAGTGGGTCGTGTGCTGGCGCGGATCGGCCTTGACAATGAGCTATATCATCGCTGGGCCGGGGTGCAGCCGGCGCGTGAATGAGATAGGTGCATTTCTGGACGATATATGCTATAATCTGGTCACTTTGATGGACTTGCGGTTGCTCGACCGCTGGATGAGGCGCTATGGGCCAGATCATCGCCATTGCCAACCAGAAGGGTGGCGTCGGTAAGACGACGACCACGATCAACTTGAGCGCGGCCTTGGCCGAGAAGGGCCGGCGCGTCCTGGCCGTGGATCTCGACCCGCAGGCCTCCCTTTCCTATGGGCTGGGCGTGCAGGCCGACATGTTGTCGCGCACCATCTACAACGCCCTGGTCGAGCCGGAACCGGGTGTGGCGGCCGGCCTGGTGCAGACCGTGCGCCCAGGGATTGATCTTCTGCCCGCCAACATTGACCTGGCGGCGGCTGAGATCGAGTTGATCTCAGCCTTCAGCCGAGAATCCATCCTGAAGGACGTCTTGGCGCGTCTCGCGCCGCACTATGACTTCACCCTGATTGACTGCGGGCCGAACTTGGGGCTGCTGACCATCAACGCCCTGACGGCCGCCGACGGCGTCCTCGTCCCGATGCAATGCGAATACTTCGCCTTGCGTGGGCTTTCTTCGCTGTTGCGCACTGTCCGGCGTGTGCAGGCCCGGCTGAATCCCAGCCTGACGATCATCGGCATCCTGGGCACGATGTATCAGACCGGCACGCGCCACGCCGAAGAGGTGATGGTGCAGGCGCGTTCGCTGTTCGGCGAGCGCGTCTTCGATTTCTACATCAAGAAGAGCATTCGGTTTGCCGAGGCGTCGGCCCAGGGGCGAACCATGCTCGAATTTGCGCCGGAGCATGAAGGCGCCGGGGCGTATCGTGTGCTTGCGGAGGTGATCATCCATGACCACAACGGGAAGTAGTACGAGCGGATCGGGCCATGTGCGCGGTCGTGGCCTGGATGCGCTGTTTGACGGTAATCAGCCATCTGCGCCGCCGGCCGCGGAGATTGATGCAGAGTTGGCCGCGATGCTCGATGAGGAGGTGCGCGCCGGCGCGCCGCCCATCGAGAGCCTGTCGGCGATCCCGACGGCGAAAGAGCGCGACCTGCAGGTGGCGTCTCCCATGATGACCGCCCGCGGGGCGCTTGCGGCGCAGGATGAGTACGGGCTGGCGGGCGGCGGTGATGCGCAACCGGCCGCAAGCTGGGGCCGGCGCGGCGTCCTGCCGGGCCTTGCCAGCGCACCGGTCGCGCTGGCTGAAGAGACGATTGACATGCCGCTGCCCGTGACCGATGCTGCGCTCGGCGGGACCGTGCCTGCGCCGGTTGTGCAGCCTGAACTGCCGTC
>CAZYHE010000276.1:0-6458 GCA_964647225.1 uncultured Anaerolineales bacterium | reverse complement strand
TCCTGTCATTGCGACGACGCTGCATATCCAGGCAAGCCGCCGGCGACTCAACCGCAGAGTTAAAGCGCTTGTGAATCCGCAGTTCACCTGCCGCAGGCGCCAATTCTGGCGCCCACTGCCACTCAGGGCTGCCATAGGCCAGGTTCTCGTCCATGTGCTGCACCAATATCACAGGTACGCCCTCGGCACGCGCGCGTTCCACAGTGCGCGCTACGTTCTGGATGATCCGCGGTGCATCCCACGCTTCGTTCATCACGCCGACCTACACGTCGACTACCACCAAGACGCCCTTGTTCCCTGCGCGCACTGTTGCCATTGTGATTCCCCCGGATGGATGACCTGCGTGATCAAGTGAAATGATGTACTGGACAGCGTGGCGGACCTGCTATTCGCACGAGAAAATCCGCATGGCTGGGTATGTGAGTTGGGCTGTGTTTACATTTCCTCTTTCCCTAGAATTGTGTACTTCATCTTTGCAAGCAATTGATAATCCCAAATCTGGATTTCATAACGCATCCCTTGTGCCTTGTATTTCCAATGGATTTGTTCTATCATCGAGAATGGGAAGATCTTGTTGTGATCCGGTAGAACAACAGGAATATTTACCTCTCCTCCAAACCCTATACCGGCTTCCCTTATCCTTTTCCAGTAGGCAGTGTGACTGTCGTTCAGGGTAAATGTTATGTTGGTTGTGTCTTCGATATCCGCTATCTTCGCCATCAGTACTTGAGGTTCTGTTTCACCATGCCTCGTTCTTTGCCGTACCAATTCGATGACCTTCTGCTTTGTGATATTGGGGATAAGATAAAAGAAAACCGGGACCTTTTCCTTCAAGCTCCCGTATTCTCGAGTGTAGTCATCATACAACGCTCTTTCAACGAATAGCCTTCTCTTCAAATAATCCTGACGTTCGCTTTGAGAGAAGCGTATCCAAAACCATCCTTTTTGGGACGAGATCGTATTGCAGATTTCATCCACCTGGGAGACTCCTGCCATGGTGATCGACTTGAAAAGGTATTCTTTGTCATTGAAGAAGTGAATGAGATATTGCAGATCGTCATCCATATCGCACGGCCGCCATGGGAAACCCCTCAGGCCCGATAGACCTGGCGTGCCACTTCAAACCGCGCCACGCTGTCCGTCAGCCCGCCCGGACGATTGCGCGCCAGCCAGAGCTGTTCATGTACCGTGATGATCTCTTGCAGTTCCCGGTCCAATTCTGGTCCACGCCTCTCGCCCGTTCCCAGCATGAATTGAGCCAGACGGACCGCGTGGCGCAGCAGTTGCGCCGTCTGGTCAAGCTCTCGCCGGATCAAATCGGCCTCCGGGCCTGACATTTCCGCGCTCGCCAGCAACTGCCCGGCAGCGTCAATCGCCGCCATTGTCCGGTTCAACACCTCAGGCTGAAGCAGGGCCTCGTATTCACGTACCCGGGTTTGTGTCTGCTGCATGAGTTGCCACAGTGCCGACGCATTGTCCGGCTCAAAGCCAATCGCCCGATACACATTGCCCAGGGCATACAGGGCCTCCCCGGCCCGGCCCGTAACATCGTGCAGGGCATGGATCCCCACGGCGCGCGCCAGGTCCAGGCTGCGATTCGCCTCAAACGCCCACGCGTAGGCGGCCCCGGCCGCATATCCCAGGTAACTGACCGGCAACACCTGCCAATGGCCGCCGTCCCCCCAATCCGTGATGAGATAGCCCACCGCCCCATGCTTCAGCCCATTCTCCGCGGCGCTGCGGAGGTTTCCCAGGGCATTGTCGGTGCGGCCCGCGATGGAACACCAGGACGAGGTGCCCGGGCAAACGTAGAAGGGGATGCCGGCGGCCGCAAACTGGGCGCCGTGCGCATCGAACGGATGGTTGGCTTCGTAGCCCCACTCCAGCGCGATGAGGTCGCGCGGCAGGTCGGGAATAAGCTCAGGATGGTGGAGAATGCTTTCGCCCCAGAATTGTAGCCGCCTCCCGCGCGCCCGGACGTCGCGATAGAGGCTGAGCACAAAGTCCAGGTAGACGCGGCCCTGGCCGCGCTGCGCGCACTCGCTCTGGCTGCGCCCCAGCCCAACATCCACTGCCTCATCACAGCCGATATTGAACAGCCGGCTGGAAAAGTGCGGCAACAGCTCGTCATACAGCCCGGTCACCAAGGCCAGGCTGCCAGGATCCAGCGGGCACAGGCTGAATCCCCCGGCGGGTATGCGGGGTGAGTTGGGCCACCAGGGCGTTGCAATCTCATCCAGGGTTTCGGCCAAGGCCTGATAGCGAGGGTGCTTGAACCAGCGCGTCATGTGCCCGAACGAATTCTGGTTAGGCACAAGTTCAACGTGCCGCTCGCGGCAAAAGGCGTCCAGCTCCAGAATCTCCTGTCCGGTGAAGGGGGAGGCCTCAGCCCAAACCTCCGGATGCCGGCGATAGGCAAAAGTGTGCTCGGTATACAGCTGGAACTGGTTGATCTTCCAGCCTGCCAGCCGATCTACCAACGCGCAGACCGTTTCCAGCGTGGGCACTTTGTCGCGGCTGATATCGAGCATGACACCGCGGGCCGGGAAGTCCGGCCAGTCGGAAATGCGGAGGCACGGCAACTGCCGCCCGGCCTGTTCCAGAATTTGCGTCAGCGTGCACAGCCCATAAAACCCTCCGGCCTCATCCGCGGCGGAGAGGTAAATCCCCGCGGGCGTAATCGCCAACTCGTAGGCTTCCGCGTGCCGGGCATGTGTCGCCAGCCGCACCTCTACCCCAATCTGGTCCGGCGCAGCCCCACTCGCCGTGATCTCCCAATTCAGGCCAAGCAACGCTTGCAGCCGCTTCTGCCAGCGCGCCACCGCCCCGCGCCAGGCTGCCGGGTTGGGTACATCCAACCAGATTAGGCGCTGGTCCGCCAGGGGATACACCCCCTCCGTCCGGATGAGTTGCCGGGGAGCTGGCAGCAGGCACAAGGAATCTGTCATGATATCAATCTCCTTTGGAATAATTGGGCCCCAAGGTAATGCTCAGATTACATCCCTTTGATCATCGTCGTGGTTCAAGTCGCCTTGTTGCTCGCTTTACGATCGAATTGGCATTTGGCCCAAGATTCAATGCAGCCGCAGCCCAACGCTTGTGTTCACCGGGCGGAAAAGGCGGCGGCCACCACTGCCCGGAAAACACCACCAATTTTTACCGCCGCCTTTTCCGCTCGGGTGCAACACATTGTTAGCTCGATTGTTCTCTCGTCCTACGTTTGCCGATCCTTCACATACGCGCTTATGCTCTTTTCTCAAGAGATTACTCGCGAATTCTCTTGTATGTCGGTGAATCTCATGAACGATGTCACCAGCGATTTCTATTGCACGGAGACACCGCGTCGCCATTTCCCTCATGCGACCCGGGGTAAAGAAGCCATCAAAGCAAAAAAATACGTGGCGTCGTGCGTCTGGTATAATTTATACCACGCGTCAAGAGTCGCTGGGAAGAACACCTCAAGCTTGTTCAAGATGGCGTAGGCAAAATCAAGCGGTGCTACCCCTGATGCGGTAATCAGGTCTCCATCAATGACCGCAGGTTGTTGGAGATAAAACGATTCTCCTCCATAGGTTGGGCAGATCGCTTTGAGATACTCACGATCATTACTGGTGTGTTGACGATTGTTCAGAAAATCATGTGCTGCTAAACCTACCGTTGCCCCACAAATCGCAGCAACAGGAATGTGAGCGTGTAAAAATTCTCTCACGGTGTTAAAAATAGGTGTATGGAGAGGTTCTAACCAGGTATCGCCTCCGGGTAAGATCAAGACCCCAGCCTCATGAGTCATCAATTGGTGAACTGTCAAATCTGGGAGTATTTTCAAGCCACTCATTGTGGTAATCGGCTCCTGTGTTACACTGACTGTCTTCACGTCATATTTCAACGTTTTATCCTTAAAATAACGTCCTGAATGGAGTTCTGATACGACATAGCTTGGTTCCCAATCTGCCATCGTATCACATACATAGAGATATGCAATTTTTCTCATTTTTTCTCCTTCCTCCGTGAGTTTAAATAACGTCACACTCTCTTATAGATATACAAGAGCTAACGCTCAAAATCACTTGCCGGGGGCGGATTCAGGATCACCTTTGGGATCAGAACCAACTCCGGGATGCTTATAGTTCGAATTAACCGGCTGAATCCCCCCGGTCAAGTGCATTTTGTGGTTGGGCGGGTTTTCCCATTACGTTTTGTTGTTATCAGAATGCAACCCATCAGTGGGCACCTTGTTTTTCTCTTTATCTCAGAATCGCTCATTGTCCCAAACGATTAATGAGCCGAAAAATGTAGCGACAAGAAAGTGATGATCCACTTATAGACCTTGGATACCTCCGGGTCATTCGTATTCAAATCAAATACATGCCCTCTGCCAGCAACAAGATGTAGTTCAACCGACCTGCCGGCTCTCCCCAACGCGAATGCCATTCCCATCGAACACTCATACGGAACATCCGTATCATTGGTCCCATGGATGAGTAGAGTATCAGGATAGTCAGCATTCACTTCCTTTTCTGGACAGAATTCACCTAGCGCCTGTATTTCTCTGCCAGTAACAGTCTGTGGCCACGTCCCCTTTTGACGCGTGTAAACATAGTATGGGAACCGTTCAAAGCTTGCCTCCGAGATGATCCCACTAGAACCCAGACATAAGAGTGCCTCCGATTCGTTTATCATCCCTTGCTTCAGGTAATAAAGACTCGGTTTCAAGTACCAGTCTTCTGCGATGTTCCCGTACCCATACAAGGACACAATAACCGATGGCTTGCTTGTGAAAACCCCCGAATTCAGCGCCAGGTAACCTCCGGCTGAACTTCCCATCACCGCTATTTGGTTGGGATCGACCGCCACCAAGCCACTACAGCCAGCTTTGACCCAGCGAATGGCATCTTCTACATCTTGCAGGATTTCAGGGAGCTTTGTTGCGGGGGCCAGACGATAGTCGATTGAAACGACCGGATATCCATGCAGGTTGAGTGCTTCGACGAAAGCGGGCTGGATGTCATGCCGAGAACCCCAAATCAGCGCTCCCCCATGAATGAAGATAACAGTGGGTAGCGCTTGTCCGTCGACCGGATAGACATCTGCCAGGATCCGGATTCCTTCAACCTGCTTGTAGCATAGAGTTTCCAATGGTTATATACCTCCATACTGTTTTGTGACACCCAACTAAGATTTATACGGACATTGTCCGTATAAACCACCCTCTGGGGCTACTTATACGGACGCCGTCCGCATAAGTACCTTAAATCCGGCGTTATGCGGACACTTTCCGTATAATCCCCCGGCACAGCAGCTTATACGGAAAACGCCCCAAGTTCTATCAATTATCCCCCGCGCTGACACCTCAAGTATATGACCGGTGTGCCCGCGTGTCAAATCTACATGTTTATCCATGTATCGCCCCTGTACGCGGCGCACAACTGCTGTGCGAGACATACAGCAGTTGTACCCGGCCCACAACGGCTGTACGCGGCGCACACGGTCTGTACGCGACGTACAGCGCCTGTGCGTCGTATACACGATCTGTACGCGATGCATGGATGCTGTACGCCGCGTACACGGTCTGTACGCGGCGTACAGGTCTTGTCGGCCTGCGGGGTTGGCCGGTCTCGCCCGCCGCGGGCTACGGCCGGAACAACGCGTTCACCGTGTCACCCGCTCACCGTGTCACGTCTGGCCGGAACAACGCGCCATGCCCCCCCTGCGGTGGATGGCTGAGCAGCCACGCCTGGCTGTCCACGGGCGTCTCCCCCGGCTCAGGGTGCCGGCGGAGATAGACGCCATCCGGCTGCAAGACGCGCGCGCTGGTGTTGTTGTGCAGCTCCACCTCCAGGATCGCGCCGCGGATGTAGCTGCGGATCGCGGCGTCCTTGATCGGGAAGATCACCTCGACGCGGCGGTCCAGGTTGCGCGGCATCAGGTCGGCGCTGCCCAGGTAGACCTCGGCCGCGCCGCCGTTCTCGAAGTAGTAGATGCGGCTGTGTTCCAGGAAGCGGCCCACGATGCTGATGACCCGGATGTTCTCGCTGACGCCGGGCACGCCGGGGCGCAGGCAGCAGATGCCGCGGATGATCAGGTCAATCTCGACGCCGGCCTGCGACGCTTGATAGAGCTTGCGGATCAGCCGATCATCCACCAGCGCGTTCATCTTGAAGATCAGCCGGCCGCCGCGACCGGCGCGCTGATGCGCCACCTCCCGCTCGATCAGGTCTTCCACCCGCTCGCGCATCCCGCGCGGGGCCACCACCAGGCTGCGGTAATAGGTCTGCGTCGAATAACCCGTCAAGGTGTTGAACAGTTCGGTCGCATCGGCCCCCATGTCGGGATCGCAGGTCAGCAGGCCCAAGTCGGTGTAGATGCCGGCCGTCACCGCGTTGTAGTTGCCCGTCGCCAGGTGGAGATAGGGGCGCAGGCCGTTCGGCTCCTTGCGCACCACCAGGGTGATCTTACTG
>CAZYHE010000275.1:0-6472 GCA_964647225.1 uncultured Anaerolineales bacterium | reverse complement strand
CGCCAGCAGCGCCGCGGCCGTCAGCCCGCCGATGCCCGCGCCGATGACAACGATTCGCTTTGCCATCCGGTTAGTAGTCTTCCAGTTTTCAGTTTTCAGTTTTCGGTTTCCAGCAGCCGCCGCGTCTGCCACCCCCGAAACGCGAAGAGCAGCGGCAGCCCCGCCCACATCAGCAGACCCACCGGCCCCCAGAACGGGTGGCGCTTGATCTGCGCCGCCACCTGATCCACCACCTCGGTGATCTCATCGGTCACGCGCACGAAGGTGTGGCGGTGCGCCCAGGCGGCGAACGTCCCGCGCAGTTGGCGGTCGGTGAAGCCGGTCGACGACGCGTCCTCGATGCGCGCCAGCCAGCGCAGCGGGAGCGGCCCGGCCCAGAGGGTGAAGTCCATCTCGTCGCCGCTGGTCATGCGCGCGGGGGCGCGATGCACCCGCACGATGATCGGCGGCGGAGTGATCGCCGGCATGGCGGCCGAGCGGCTGTGAAACTCGGCGACGGCCGCCAGCGAGGCCCGGACGCGGAAGCGATGCTCGTATTTCATCCGATCACGCCCGGTGCCCCATCCAGAACCGCTTCCAGTCCCCTTTGCTCGCCAGGAGCGCCAACAGTGCGTAGAGGCTGGTGGCGAAGTGGCCCAACACCATCACCGAGACGGTCCAGAGCGCCGCACGCAGCAGCGATTTCTCGCGGAAGAAGATCCAACCGGAGAAGAGGACGAAGCCCGTGTAAAGATCCACGAGCGAGACGATGCCCCACGGCATCCGGGTCAGAATGGCCCCTTCCGCGGAGAAGTCGCCGACCGTGAAGCCGTAGATCAGGACCGCGGTCATTGCGACCAGGCCCAGCACTGCGATGATTTTGCCGAGTTTCATGATGCCCTGCCTTTCGTTTTGCGCGGGAACCACGGGATGAACCCGCTCGTGCGCTCGACATACGCCCGGTAGCCCGGCCGGCCGTCCAGGCTCTTTTCGAGCAGCGCCTTGCCGGAAACACGCACCAGCAAGAATGTCATCAGGATCGGGCTGAGTACGGTCAGCCACCCGCCGGCCGCCAACGCGATCAGGAAGAAGCCCCACCACTGCGCCGCGTCCCCGAAGTAGTTGGGATGCCGGGTGAAACGCCACACGCCGCGATCCATCACCTTGCCCTTGTTGGCCGGGTCCGCCTTGAAGCGGGCAAGCTGCCAGTCGCCGGCCGCTTCGAAGAAGAAGCCGATGGCCCACACGACGACGCCCAGGCCATCCAGCAGCGTCAGGCCCGGCTGCGCGACCAGTTGTGCCGCCAGCAGCGGCGCGGAGATCAGCCACATCAGCACGCCCTGCAGGACGAACACCTGGAAGTAGCTCTGCCACCACCAGCGCGGCCCGGCCGCGTTCCGCATCGCCACATAGCGGAAGTCCTCGCCCTTGCCCCGGTTGCGGGAGAAGATGTAGAGCGAGAGGCGCAGGCCCCAAATCGTGACGAGGATCGCAATGAGCAGCTTGCGCGGCCCGAAGCCGTCCGGCGTCAAGGCGAAATAGAGCCAGCCGAGCACGACGAAACCCGCGCCCCAGAAGATGTCCACGATGCTGGCATCCCGCCGCGCCAGGCTGACCAGCCAGAGCAGGGCCATCAGGCCCAACGCCGCGGCCAGGCCGAGCAGATAGGTTGAGAGAAAGTCCATTGTGATACTCCGTGATTGACGAAAGCCGAAGAAGGTCGTCAGTTGTCAGTTATCAGTCGTCACTTCCGCGCGCTGACGACAGCCAGCCCCACTGCGCCGGGGCCGAGGTGCGCGCCGAGGACGGGCGTGATTTCGACGGAAAGCAGCTCACCGGCGGGCAGCCACGGCCGCGCCAGGGCATAGAGCTGGGCTGCGCGTTCCGGCGCATGCGCATGCAGCAGGACCGCCTCCGTCACCGGCCCCACCTCTTGCAAGATCTCGACCAGCCGCGCCATCGCCCGCGAGCTTGTGCGGACGCGCTCGGCGCCCGCCTTCCCCTGGTGCATCCGCAGGATTGGCTTGAGCTGCAGCAGGCTGCCGATGCCGGCGATCACGCCGTTCATCCGGCCGCTGCGCTTCAGGTATTCGAGGGTGTCCAGCGCCGCAAAGACGTGCGTACGCCGGATGCGCTCGGCGATCCGCGCCAGCACCCCTTGCAGCGTCAGTCCTTCGGCCACCGCCTCGGCCGCCGCCTCGACGACAAAGCCCACCCCGCCGCTCAACTGCTGCGCATCCACCACCGTCACCGGGACGCGACGATAGTCCTTCGCCGCCACACGGGCGACATCGGTCACCGCGCTGAGGGTCGCCGAAATGTGAATCGAGAGGATCTCCGTGGCGCCGGCCTGCGCCAGCTTCTGGTAGACCTGCTTGAAGAGATCCACTCCTGGCGCGGCGGTGGTCGGCGCGGGGTTGGTGCTCGGCAGGCGGGCGTAGAACTCGGCCCGCGATATCTCGACGCCGTCCAGGACGCTCTCCTGCCCGAAGTTGATGTGCAGCGGCAGAACCGTGATGCCGTAGCGGTCAATCGTTGCTTGCGGCAGGTCGCAGGTGCTATCGGTGACGATTCGGATGCTCACGGGCCACCCCCTTCATGATTTGAGTAGATCAAGCAGCGCCGGCTCCGCATCCGGGAAACGGAACCGGAAGCCCAGATCCAGCAGGCGCTGCGGCACGGCGCGCTGACCGTCCAACACGGTCGTCGCGACTTCGCCGAAGGCCAGGCGTAGCGCAAACGCGGGCGCCGGCAGATACGCGGGCCGCCCCAGCGCGCGGCCGATGGCCTGACCGAACGCGCGGCCGGTGAGGGGCTGCGGCGCGGTCAAGTTGAAAGCGCCGGTCGCCCGTGGGGTCTCGATCAAGAAGCGCAAGGCCGCGACCTCATCGGCCATGTGGATCCACGACAGGTAGGGCCGGCCGCTCCCGAACCAACCGCCGGCAAAGAGCTTGAACGGCAGCGTCATGCGCGTGAGCGCGCCGCCGGCCTTGCTGAGGACAACCCCGGTGCGCGCGACCGCGCGACGCACGCCCAGCCCCTCGACGGCCGCGGTCGAGGCCTCCCACTGCACGGCCAGGCGGGCCAGGAAATCCGCACCGGGCTGGCGGTCTTCCGTGACCGGCGCATCGCCCAGCGGCCCGTAGATGCCGACGCCCGAGGATTGGATCACCACGCCGGGCCGGATCGCGGCCGCGGTCACCGCTTCGACCACGGCGGCGCCCGCGTCCAGCCGGCTCTTCAGGATCATCGCCTTGCGCTCCGGCGTCCAGCGAGCCGGCAAGAAACCTTCACCGGCCAGATTCTCGCCCGCCAGGTTGACGATCGCGCCCGAGGCGTCGGCCAGCCGGCCCCACCCCTGCGCGGTGCGGCCATCCCACCGCTCGGCGCGCACGCCGGCCGGCAGCCCCGCCGCCCGCGCCGGATTCCGGCTCAAGACCACCACTTCGTAGCCCGCGCCCGCCAGATCGGCCGCCAGCGCCCGACCGATCAACCCCGTCCCGCCCGTGATGATCACGCGCATATGCCGCTCCTGTGTTGCGTGTTGCGTGTTGCGTAGTGCGTATTGCGTAGTGCGGATTCCGTATCACCACGTTACCACGCCACCAAGTTGCCAATCTACCAATTTACCAGTCTACCAATTTACCATCTCACCCTGTCACCCCGTCACCGTGCCACCGTGTCACCCCGTCACCCGGCCACCATCGCCCGCCACCAAATCCCCGGCAGCCGGGCCAGTTTGCCGGCCGCGGTCACGTGCGCCCGGCGTGTGAATACATCGTAATCGTGTGCCTCGATATCGTCAAGGATGGCCCGATACAACTCGGCCGCGGCCGCGATGGCGAAGCGGCCCGAACGATCCAGCAGCGCGATGCCGGGCAGCGCCTCGACGTACAGCTCGCGCGTGCGCGCAATCTGAAACCGCATGAAGGCGCGCCAGCGGTCATCCACCCGGCCGCGGGCGACATCGTCTTCCGACAGGCCATGCGCGGCCAGCTCAGCGCGCGGGAGATAGAAGCGGCCCGCCCGCCAATCCTCGCCGACATCGCGCAGGATGTTGGTCAACTGGAGGGCGACCCCCAGCTTGACCGCGTAGGGGATCGCGTGCCGGCCAACGTAGCCGATGATGTGCATCGCCATCAGGCCGACGGTCGAGGCGACGCGGTAACAATAGGCCTCCAGATCATCGAAGGTCTCGTAGCGGGTGATCGTCACGTCGCTGGCAACCCCGGCGATCAGTTGTTCGGCGTAGCGCACCGGGATGTTGTAGTGGGTGCGCGTATCGGCCCAGGCCAGCGCCACGGGATCATCGCACGGCGGCATCCCCAGCGCGCATTGGCGCCAGGCCTCCAGGCGCGCCAGGCCGCCCTCATCCGAGCAGTCAATCAGGTCGTCGCTGATCCGGCAAAAAGCGTAGAGCGCGCGGGCGGCCTGCCGCTTGGGTTCAGGCAGCAAATCCGAAGCAAGAAAGAAGGTCCGGCTGTGGGCGGCGGTGACTTCCTCGCAGCGCGCATAGGCCGCGGCCAGGCCGGCGCGCGCGGGCGTCACCTTCGGGCCAACCGGCAGCGGCTCCAGCCCCTCATGCGCCCAATCGAGCAGTTGGCGTTCCCACGTCAAGGCGGCCGCGTTCATGCGATCCCCGCCAGCGCCAGCCGGCCGCCGGCCATGCGGGGCCGGGGCTGCGGCAGCGGGTGCTCCTGCATGATCCGCTCGGCCGATCCCCGCCCCGATCACCACCACCGATTTCATGCTCCCCCTCCACACATCTCTTGATCGCTCTTGAAGCATTATAACACGAAATCCATAGATCGTCAATGGTTTTTATAATGTTTCCGCAATGAATTCATCATGGCTCTCGCATCATGCGCGCCAACCCGACATGGTGAAATACATTCTATTCTCTAGTTTCGGCTAACTGGCTTCCGGACAGCAGGCTGCCCGGAAGGTCTTACGGGCAGCACCGCAGGCCCCGTCAATTTGGCGAGGTCCGCAAGACGTGTTTTAGGTTGTCAAATCGCCCTAAAAAGGGCCTTACACGGGCGCCGCCGAGCCTTTGATACGGTGAAATAGACTGGAACCCTTCGGCAGGTGGTCCGTGACCGAGGCTTTCTGACGAATTTCAGCCGGCAACGGGTAATCAGTCGGAAATCCCCCCCGTGCCAGCACGCGCCGCAGGCGGCCGGGCGTGGGCTTGGGGGCGCGATCCCAGAAGCCAGTGGGGATGGCCGGCAAACAGGCCGCCGCATACGACAAAATGGCGCCCGCCAACAGGGCCAGTTCGGGTAAGCGCTGACAGGTCTCCTCGGCAAAGACGAATGCGCGCACGGCCCCGAGCATTTGTTTGGCCGCCAGGGGCACTTGTTCGACCGGCCAGCGATCCCGATAGAGGGCGCGCACGTCTTGGGCGGCCAGCGTCAGGTTGGTGGCCAGCACGAGTGGTTTGGTATAGCGCGGGTCGTGGATCACGATGACGGTGAAGCGCGGGGCGTCCGCTAAGTCGTCGGCCCGTGTGCTGTTCAAGACCAGCTTGTCCCAGATGTCCGCCCGGACCGTCACAGCGTCTTCTTGCCACGCTTCGCTGCGGTCGGCCGCCGTCGCGGCCAGGGTGTGGTCTTTATAGGTGCGCGCCAAGGGCCGCACCAGGGCGCCCCGCTCGGCGGGCCGGCCCGTGCCCGCATATTCCGGCGGTTGCTCCCGCCGTGCGGTCATATTGCGGGCTTGTTTAGCGACATAGCGGAGGATCTCGGCGCTCAGGAGCGCCGCCAACTCAAAGCCGCCGTCGCTGACCAGCACATCTTGGGGTTGCAGGCGTTCCTTGGCGGCGATAATCAGGGCTTGGATCAGGCCTTCCTCCTGCGGCTGGGTGGGATCGACGCGCAGCAGGCCCAAAGGCAAGAGCAAGCGCTGCTTGCCGACTTGGCCCACCCGCCCGATGATGCCGAGCACGACTGCCGGCAACGCTTTCCCGGCCTGGTGGTCGTAGTGTTTGCTCGGACAGTTCTGCAGCCGGGGGCGGTTGAAACCGGTGGTATCAATCGGCACGGCACAGTACCCGCCATGATAGCGGATTTGCCACTGCCCAGCGCGGCCCAAGGCGCTCTCCCAGTTGACCAGCAACTGGCCGATGTGCCAGCCGCCCTGGCCAAGAGCTTGCCAGGCGCGGCGCACCGCCCGGTCAGGCAAACCCAATTGCGCCAAGCCTGGAATGACCGCGCCGCGGCTGAGCAGTAACTGGCCGCTGACCAGCATCCACAGCACGTGCAACAAGGCCAGATTCGTGCCCACTGGCACGAACCGCACGACGCTGCACAACAACGTCATCATCTGTGAAGCAGGTTCACTCATAAAATAGGCCTCCGGCAGGAAATCGAAAACTCAACCAGTTTACATCCTGTTGTAGGCTTGGGCCAAACTCAACTTAGCGGAAAGTAGAGCTCAGTGATTTCAGCGCAATTGATATCCCCGGCACGGACCCGGAACGCCGCTGCCAGTT
>CAZYHE010000274.1:1690-6498 GCA_964647225.1 uncultured Anaerolineales bacterium | reverse complement strand
TCCTGACCCAGGCCGAGGCGCTGTATGCGGAGTGGCCGGTAGGGGAGTTTGAATCCGGTTGAGGTGGGTATTGCTTAGGCATAGACGAGCTCTCTTTGCGCGCCGAGATTGACTTCGTATGCCAGGAATCCGTCAAACCGGCCCGTAAAGAGGGCTCGTACCGTATGAACTACAAGCTGCTTATAAAACTCCAACCAACGGTAACGCGGGGCGTGGCGCGGAACGAGCGTCTGTTCGTCGCCCTGGCCGTAAACCGATTCCAGGTAGCCCAGAATGATCTCTTGCAAATCACTCATCGCCGCCTGCATCGTCTCGCGTCGGGTGAGCAGGGTAAGATCCAGGCATTCCGCATAATAGCCGCTCCCCTCACGATAGACGAAGCAACGAAAGGCTTGTTTTTGCATGGGCCTCACCTCCGCCCCTATTATACCGTATCCTCCCTGGAAATGCACGATCAGGCCGCGGCCGTCTCCTCCGCCGCGGATCGGGCCGCACGCTGCGCGGCCCGGTCCGCGCGGGCCTGACGGCCGGCCGCCAGCCGCGCCAGGCCGCCCTCCACCAGGCTGTAGGCCGTGGGAACCAGCACCAACGTCAGGATCGTCGAGGTGATCAGCCCACCGATGACGGTGATCGCCATCGGCTGGCGGAAGCTGCTGCCCGTGCCCAGCCCGATCGCGACGGGCAACATGCCCAGGATCAGCGAAAGGGTAGTCATCAGGATCGGCCGCAGGCGGATCGGCCCGGCGGCCAGGAGCGCGGCGTCGCGCGCCAGGCCCCGCTGCCGGCGCATCTTGTTGGTCAAGTCCACGAGCAGGATCGAGTTCTTCGTCACCAGCCCCATCAGCAGGATCAAGCCGATCATGGCCGTCATGTCGAGCGGCTTGCTGAAGGCCAGCAGCGCCAGCAGGCCGCCGATGGCCGCCAGTGGCAGCGCCAACATGATGACCAGCGGCTGGATGAATGAGCCGAACTGCGACGCCAACACCATGTAGACGAAGACCACCGCCAAGATCATCGCCATCCCCATCGCCCCAAACGAGTCGTTCTGCAGCTTCTGCTCGCCGGTGAACTTCCAGGTGACGCCCGTCGGCATCGGCGTGTTCTGCAGCATCTGCGTAATCTCGTTGACCACGTCGGCCTGGGGCCGGCCCGTGGTGTCCGCGCCGATGATGACCGCGTGCTGGCGGTCGAGCCGGTTGATCTCCGTTGGTCCGTCCGCCTCTTCCAGATGCGCGATCTGGCGGAAGGAGACGAAGCCGCGCGGGGTCGGCACCTGCAGTTCGAGGATCTGATCCAGCTTGCTGCGATCCTCCTCCCGCAATTGCACCCGGATGTCGGCCTCCGCGCCCGCGCCGCGGTAGGTCGCCACGGTAGATCCCTCGACCAGCGTGCGCAGGGTGCTCCCCACGGTCGCGATATTGATGCCCAGGTCGGCGGCCTTGCGGCGATCCACCGCCACCAGCACCTCCGGCTTCCCCGGCCGGTAGGAGACATCCACATCCACCAGCCCCGGCACGGTCTTGAGCTGTGCAGCCAGGCCCGTGCTGAACTCATTCAAAGCATCGGTGTCGCCGATCGTCTGGAGTGTGATCTGCACCGGTTTGCCCATGACGCCGCTGCCGCCGCTGCTCATGCTGGTGAAGCTCGTGCCGCTGAAGGAAATGCCCGGCACGTCCGCCATTTCGGCGCGCGCCGATGTGACGAAATGCTCCGATGAATTGCCCGGCTTGAGATTGACGACGAAACTGGCGTTCTCCGGCGCGCCGCGGCCGCCGATGCTCGCCAGCACCGACTTGACATCGGGCCGGGACAGCAGGCGCGCCTCCACCGCGCGTGACTGCCGATCGGTCTCGGCCAGCGAGGTCCCTGGCGCCAGCGACATCGCCACGTTGATCGTGGCTTGATCCACCGACGGCATGAACGCGGGCTTCAGCAACGTCGCGCCGTAGAGGCTGACACCCAGGATCAGGACACCAAAAGCCACCGTCACCCACCGGTAGCGCAGCGTCCAATGGAGCATGCGCAGATACGCGCGTTCGATCAAGCCCAGGCTGGCGTGGCCGAGACCGGCCACATCCTCCCCGCCCGCGGCGATCTTCGGTTTCTGCTGTTTGAACAGGTAGGCCGACAACATCGGTGCGAAGGTCAGCGCCTCAACCAGCGAGATCAGGACGGCGATGCTGACCACCAGCCCGAAGGAGTTCAGGAATTTGCCGATCAGGCCGCCGACGAAGGCGATCGGCAGGAAGACCGACACGATCGTCAGCGACATGGCGATCACGGGCATCGCCAC
The DNA here is from genome assembly GCA_964647225.1 of uncultured Anaerolineales bacterium. Taxonomy (GTDB): domain Bacteria; phylum Chloroflexota; class Anaerolineae; order CG2-30-64-16; family CG2-30-64-16; genus CAZYHE01. The sequence goes on along the minus strand of CAZYHE010000274.1, from coordinate 4,205 downwards.
CTCGGCTGTGCCCTGGCTCGACGCCTCCTTGGGGGTCTTGCCCATCTCCATGTGCCGGAAAACGTTCTCACGCACCACGATCGCATCGTCAATGATCAACCCGACCGAGAGGGTCAGCGCCAGCAACGACACGATGTTCAAGGTCATGCCCAACGCCGACATCGCGGCAAAGGTGCCGAGCAGGATGATCGGCAGGCCGGCCACGGTGACGAGCGTGTTGCGGAAGTTGCGAAAGAAGATGAACACCACGAGCGCCGCCATGAACGCGCCGATCAACAGCTCGCTCATCGCGTCATCGAAGCTCTCCTTGACGAAGATAGCCTGATCCCGGACCACAGTCAGGTTGAGATCGGGGCGCTCTGCACTCAGGGTCGCCAGCGCCGCCTTCACCCGCCCGGCCACCTGCACGGTGTTGGTGCCCGATTGCTTGCGGATCGTGATGACGACGGCCTCCTGACCGTCGAGCCGGCTGTAGGTGTCGAGCTTCTTCCAGCCATCCTGCACGGTCGCGATCTCGCCGACGCGCACTGCGCCGAGCGCCGTGGCGATTTGCAGATTCACGACATCCTCGACCTTCTGGAAGTTGCCGGGCGTGCGCAGGAGCAGGTTTTGCCCCGCCTGCTGGATGCTGCCGCCGGGGATGCTCCAGCTTTCGGCCAGGATCGTCTGGATCACCTGCTGGGGCGCGACCCGCCGCGCCGAGAGGGCGTTTGCATCGAGCAATACCTGGATCTCGCGCTCGCGGCCGCCCGTCACGGCGGCGTCCGCCACCCCCTCGATGCGCTGCAGGCGGGGCAGCACGTCCTTCGTCACCGTCTCGCGGATGTTCCCCTGCTCGGCGGCCGCCGTCTTCGCCGCGACCGAGATGTTCAAGATGGGCAGCGAGGATGGATCATACTGCGCGATGCTCGGTTCGAGGACATCCTCCGGCAGGCTGCTCCGAACGTTGGCGATCTTCTCCCGCACATCCTGCACCGCGGTCTTGGCGTCTTTGTCGAGCGAGAACGACACGATGACCACCGAGAACCCCTCGCTGGAGCGCGCCTGAACGCTCTCCACGCCGGGCGCAGCGACCATTGCCTCCTCGATCCGCCGCGTCACCTGGTTCTCGACTTCGCTGGGGCTGGCGCCGGGGTAGATCGTCAGGACGGCCATGGTCGGGTAGGAGACATCCGGGAAGAAGTCGAGCGGCATGCTCGTGTACGCCATGACCCCCAACACCACCAGGGCCAGCATGATCATGCTGATGAAGACCGGATTGCGGATCGAAATATCCCAGGGTCGCATGGCTACTTCTCCATCAACGTGACGGTCGCAAACATACCCGGCCTGAGATCGGCCGCGCCGTCTCCGGTGGGCTTGACCGTGACCTGCACGGTGCGCGTGGCGTGGTCGAAGGTGGGCGCGATGGCCGACACCTGGCCATCAAACACCCGCTCGCCAAAGGCATCCACGCGGATGGTCGCGGCCTGGCCGACGTACACATCCTGGCCGCGCGACTCCTGGACGGGGATCACGATCTTGACCTCGTCAGAGAAGATCACCATCAGCGCCGTGCCGGGGCCGGCCATGCCCCCCTGGACGGCATCCAGCTTGTAGATGAACCCATCGGCGGGCGCCTCGATCGTCGCTTTTTGGAGCTGCAACTGGGCCAGATAAACGGCCACCTCGGCCTGCTTGACCCCCGCCTCCGCGGCCTTGATCTGGGCCGGCTCGGCCCCGCGCTGCAAGCGGGCCAACTGCGCCTCCGCGCCGGTCATCTGGGCGTAGGCCCCCGCGATCACATCGGCGGTCGCGCCCTTCTGCACCTTGTCGTATTGCGCCTGCGCGGCTTCCAGCATCAAGGTCGCCTGCTGAAGTTGCAGGCTCTCCGCCATCATCGCCGAGAACGGATTACCGGCGATGCGGTCGTATTGGCCCTGATACACCTTGACGGCCGCCTCGGCCTGGCGGAGCTGCGCCAACGCCATGCGCTTCTCTTCCTCGGTCGCGCCTTGCAGCGCCCGGTTATACCCGGCGCGGGCCGCGTTGATGGCGGCCTGGGCCGCATCCAGGTCGCTCTTCTTGGGCTGGGTTTTCGCCAGCTCCAATTGCGCCTGGGTCAGTTCCAACGCAGCCTGCGCCTGGGCGCGCTGCGCCTCGAACACCGCGCTGTCAATGCGCACCACCACGTCCCCCTTGCGCACGGCCGCGCCGACCTTCACACGCACCTCCTCGATCTGGCCGCCGACCTGCGCCACCACCGGGACGATCGTCTCGGCCAGGATTTCGCCGTTGTAGGTCAGAGCGGTGGATGCCAGCCGCCGGCTCGCCCCGCCCCCCGCGGCCGGCTCGCTGGCCGGCGTGCTCACGATCACCGGCGTGGGCGATGGCGCAGATGTCGCCACGGCTACCGGCGCGATCGAAGCGGCGCCGGAACTACCAGCCGGCCCGCCAAACGGCGTCCCCCCGCACCCCGCCACCGCCACGATCAAGGTCAGCGCCAGGGCCAGCACGCCCAACTGCGCTGGTCTCG
>CAZYHE010000274.1:0-1590 GCA_964647225.1 uncultured Anaerolineales bacterium | reverse complement strand
GGTCTCGCGCGTTGATAATGTAACCGGCTAAAGCCTCCAAACCGCGACGCTTTTTCACCCGCCGTGGCGTTGCGCCCGGCACGAGCGACTGTCTTCACTGTTAGCTTCATCTTTATGTAAACCTCTCGATTATTACTCACTTCCCCCAACTGACCACCTGCTCCGCCGAATAGTTGTATTGGATCGGCACATCCAGGGGCAAGGGGCGTTTGTTGCTGCCATCGGCATTCATGACCCAGAGCCGCCATTGGCCCGGCGCTGAAAGTATCGAGGTGACGGATCGGTTGCTCAAGAAAACGATGTGCGCGCCATCGGGGCTCCAGGCTGGCGCGACGTTGTGCGGCAGCGGGCTGACCAGCGTCGTTTCGGGCCGGGTCAACGCGACCACGTTCGCGCCATCGGCCCCCGCGCCGAAGATCTCCCAATGATCCTTCTCCAGGCTGGCGAAAACGAGGCGGTCGCCGCCCGGCTGCACCGCCGGGTCTTGATAACGTGCTTCGCCCAACACCTGCCGGTTCTGCGCGTCGTCCGAGACATCGTCGGTGGCCTGGATGCCCGCCCCCGCGTAGTAGATGCCGCGGCCCGACCAGTTCGGCGTGATCGCATTCGAGACCGCGGCCACATCCTGATACTCCCCGCCATCTCGACCCACGCGCGCCAGCCCCCACCGGTCGGTGGTGATGAGTGGGAACATCATACTGTAAGGAAAGCGGTCGGGCAGGCAGATGCCGTAACCGGCGTCGCGACAGCGGTTCTCGCCGTTGACATGGCTGAAGACGATCTTCGTGCCGTCGGGGCTCCAGGCTGGCGCGCGCACAGACTCGGTGCGCGCCAGGATACGCCGCTCGTTCGCGCCATCCACGCCGATCAGGTAGAGGCCGTTCTCGGCGCCCCCGCGCCAGAAAGCCACCGTGCGGCCATCGGGGCTAATCGCCGGGTCGGCGCCGGTCGTCAACCCGCGCGGCGCGCCGCTGCGCAGATCGTAAACGTAGATCTTGCCGCCGCTGCGCTCCTGAAAGACCAGGACGCCGGTCAGATCGGTCGGGGCCGCGGCGGACACGGGCACCGCCGCGAGCGCGGCCGGGATTTGCGCGGCCAGGGGCAGGCTGCGGGCGTCGCCGCCCTTGAAATCAAGGAAGGCCGCGCTGACCCAGCCGGGGCTGCCCGCCTGCGCGAGCTGCACCCAATCCGCGGTCGCGTTGCGGGCCACCGCCTGCACCTCCGCGCCCGGCGCCAGGGTTGCCACGACGGCGAAGCCGGTCGCCGGGCCGCCGCGCACGTTGAGCCGCTCCGCGCCGCTCGCCACGATGGCCGGCAGTCCGGCCGCCGCACCCGCCACCGTGATCGCCCTGGCCGCAGGCGCCGCGCCATCCTTCGCCGCAGGCCCGGTGAATCCCTCGCGCACGGGCAAATAGGTGACGCCGAAGATTACCAGGCGGGTCGGATCGGCCCAGCCGGCGGTGCCGTCCCGCGTCGCACCGTACACCCAGCGGCTATCCGCCGTCCGGCCGGTGACCTTGAGGGCCGCGCCGGCAGGCAACTCCAGGATGGGCTTGCCCGTCGCATCGTACAAACTGGTCCCGCCCGCGC
>CAZYHE010000273.1:2891-6514 GCA_964647225.1 uncultured Anaerolineales bacterium | reverse complement strand
TGTTTTGACGCATCCCGATTCCCGCGGTACACTGACCCTGCTGTTTTTAGTCGAAAGACCTTTGAGGTTTCGGAAATCTCAAAAGTCTCGCTGCACAGCTTCAGGGGGTGAGAAAAGATGACTCAGGCGGACGGCGAGATTGTCATCCTTGTGCCAGCTTACAATGAAGCGCGCTTTATCGGCGATGTGGTCAAGGGCGCGCTGAAGTATGGGCCAGTGGTGGTGATTGATGATGGCTCCAGTGACGAGACCGGCGCGGTCGCGGCGCTGGCCGGCGCGAAGGTCATCGCGCACGCGGTGAATCGCGGCAAGGGCAAGGCGCTCGACACCGGCTTCAGGTATGCGGTGCAACGCAAGATGGCGGCCGCGATCACCCTCGACGCCGACGGCCAACATGACCCGGACGAAATCCCGCAATTCATCGCGGCGTTCCGGGCCGGCCGGGGCGATATCATCATCGGCCAGCGCGATTTCTCGCAGATGCCCGCCAAGAATCAGTTCGGCAACCGGACCGGCACCTTCCTGCTCGGCCTGGCGATGGGCCGGCCCATCCCCGACAATCAGAGCGGCTACCGGCTGCTCAGCCGGCCGGTGATGGAGGCGATCCGGACGGACGCGACCCGCTTCGAGGCGGAGGTCGAGCTGCTGCTGCGCGCGCAACTGGCCGGCTTTCAGATGGCCTGGATTCCCATCAAGACGATCTACAACGACAAAGTCAGCCACTTCCGACCGCTGCACGATAGCTGGCTCTTCTTGAAGATGGTCTGGCGCATCTGGCGGGCGCGCCGGCGGGGCGGCTTCGCGTGATGATCGTGCTGGGGGTGCTTCTGCTGCTGGCCGGGGCCGCGCTGCCGCTGGCGTTCCTGGCCTGGCTGAGCAGCCGGCTGGGTCGGACGCCGGCCCCGCGGCCGCGCCAGATGGGGCTGTGGCTGGCGCTCAACTTCGTGCTGCCGGTCGGCCTGGTGCTGTCGGCGCTGCGGCTGATCTCGGCCCGCGTGGCCGCGGCGCCGGTGATCCGTGACGCGACCGTGGCAGCCCTGGCCGCGGCCGTGCTGCTGGCGGTCGGGATCGCCGCCGAGATGCTGCTTGCCCGCCGCTCGCGCGCTGCCGGCGCTGGGCAGATAGGAGAGGATCATGGCCGGTGAGGCACGCGCGCTGGTCTTCGAGTCGCCCACGTGGGGCTGGATCGGCCTGGCCGCCTCAGCGCAAGGGCTGCGCCTGCTGACGCTGCCCTTGCGCACCGAGCAGGCCGCGCTCCGCGAGCTCCAGCAGCAGCATCGCGACGCGGCGCTGGCCGACGACGACCCACCGCTCCATGACGTTGCCCGCCAGATCGGGGCCTTTCTGAGGGGCGAACTCCAGGAGTTCACGGTCACGCTCGATCTGCGCGGCCATACGTCGTTCGAGTTGTCGGTCTGGGCCGCGGTGTCGCGCATCCCCTACGGCCAGACGCGCACCTACGCCTGGGTCGCCGATCAGGTGGGCGGCGGGCGCGGGGCCGCCCAGGCCGCGGGCGCGGCCGTCGGCGCCAACCCGATCCCGCTCATCATCCCCTGCCATCGCGTCATCGGCGCGGATGGCAGCTTGCACGGTTTTGCCGGCGGACTCCAGATGAAGGCCCGGTTGCTGGCGCTGGAGAACGGCCAGGGGCAGTTCGAGCTGGGCGCGGATCAGGAGTAACGATGCGGATCGCCGTCTTCGGGGACATCCATGGCAACATCTTCGGGCTGGAGGCGGTGCTGGCCGACCTGCGCAGCCAAAGCCCGGATGCGTTGATCGTGACCGGCGACCTGGTCTACAAGCTGCCGTGGGGCGCCGAGGTGGTGGACCTGCTGCGCAGCGTGCCGCATCAGGCGGTGCTCGGCAATTCCGAGCTGTATCTGACCCTCTGGGAGACCCCGCTCTGGCCGGCTGAACGGTGGAACCTGCCCCTGGCGCACGAAATGGTCGTTTGTGAACGCACGCGGCTGGGGGCCGAGCGGTTGGCCTGGCTGGCGGCGCTGCCCGAATACGTCGCGCTGTCGGCCGGCCGGATCGAGGATCTGCTGGTGGTGCATGGCGTGCCCGGCAACCCGTTTCTGCCCTTCCTGCCCCGGCCGGGCGATGATCGCGCGCCGTGGGTGCAGACCGATGCCCGCGTCCAGGAGTTGCTGGGGGAAGTGGACGCCGAGGTTGTGGTCTGCGGCCACACGCACACCGCCATGCTCCGCCGGGCCGCGTCACGCGTGCGACCAGAAATTCTGATCGTCAACCCCGGCAGCCTGAGCTACGGTCGCGGCCGCGATGCGGTGGTCGGCAAAGCCACCTACGCCCTGCTGGATTGGTCGGCCGCGCAGGGTTGGCAGGCCACGCTGCGCGCCGTATACTACGACCCGGCGCCTTTGCACGCGGCGCTGCTGGCCTGGCGCGGCGATTACCCCGCGGCGGCATATGTCGCCAACCGGATGCGGCCGGCGGGCGTCGCAGCCGTGCCGGAGCAGCCTTTCGACTTCGTCCGCTTCCGTTGGGGCGACGCGCCGGCCTGGTGGGAACACCGGGATGAATTGCCCGCGTGGCGCGACCTGCGTGGAGACAGCATTCTATGAGTGAGACCGTTCGTAGTGACGACTTCAGTCGTCCGGTGCATCACGGGGCGACTGAAGTCGCCACTACAAGCCAGGCCTGTTTCATCTGCGGGAGTGATAATCCCGCCGGCCTTCATGCGAATTACGATGAGCAGGCAGATGGCGCGCGCCTGGCGCATTTCATCGCCCAGGAGCACCACCAGGGCTATCCGGGCCGGATGCACGGCGGGATCATCGCCGCGCTCCTGGATAAAACCATCGGCCGGGCGGCGGCGGCGCGAGACGCGTCCGCGGCGATCGCGCCCCGAGAGCTACGGGTGCGCTATCGCCAGCCCGTGCCGCTCGGCGTCGAGCTGGCGGCCGTGGGACGGCTTGCGCCGGCGGATGGGGCTGGCCTGACCGGCGCGGCCGAGCTTCGTCTCCCCGATGGCACGGTCGCGGTCGAGGCGAACGCCAGGTATCCGGCTGGCGGTTTCGCACAGGAGCGCGCGCCCTTTGCGCGTCCTGCTGAGCGGGGCGACGACATAAAGTCTGCTGCGGCGAATGACCAGCGAAGCATCTCGCTGCCGGGAGTTTCCATGCCGGGGACGGCGACGGTACGGAAACAGCCGAACAGCCGGATGTGCTTCGTGTGCGGCACGCGCAACTGCGCCGGGCTGAAGGTCCGCTTCTACGAGCAGGCAGATGGCGGCGTGCTGGCCCGCTTCGCGGCGACCGCCCTGCACGCGGATGACACCGGCAGTCTGAGCCTCGCCGCGATCGCCGCGGCCATGGACGAAGCGATGGGCCGGGCGATCATGATCCCCTACGGCGAGGCGATCTGGGGCGTCACCGCCGAGCTGAGCTTTCGGATCCATCGGCCGGCCCCAGTGGGCGTCGAGCTGGCCGTCGCGGGCCGGATCACCAGCGAGAAGTCGCGCCTCTTCGAGGGGCGCGGCGAGCTTCTGCTGCCCGACGGGATGATCGCGGTGGAAGGCCACGGCCGCTACGTCAAACTCGACATGGTCGCGCTCGGCGGCTTCGATCCCGAACGCGAAGAGTGGGGCGTCCGGCCCGACT
>CAZYHE010000273.1:0-2791 GCA_964647225.1 uncultured Anaerolineales bacterium | reverse complement strand
GTCGCGCTCGGCGGCTTCGATCCCGAACGCGAAGAGTGGGGCGTCCGGCCCGACTAAAATCAAGAGGAAAAACAGATGACCATCAAACGCATTGATCACATTGCCATCGTCGTCGAAAACCTGGAAAAAGCGCTGGGCGTCTACCGGGATGCGCTGGGGATGACCGTCACGGCGATCAAAGAGATGCCGGAGCAGGATGTCACCATGGCGTTTCTGCCCAGCGGCGACTCGGAGATCGAGCTACTGGAACCGCTATCGGCGGAGTCGGGCATCGGGAAGTACCTGGCGAAGCGCGGGGAGGGGCTGCACCACATCTGCCTGGAGGTGGACGACATCGCAGCCACCCTGGCCGATCTGAAGGCCAAAGGCGCGCAACTGATTGACGAGACCCCCAAGCGTGGGGCCTTCGGCAAGATCGCGTTCATCCACCCGAAGGGCGCGCACGGGGTGCTCGTCGAGTTGGTGGAGCGGGACTCGTAGGGGCAGGTTTTGCGTGGTTAACACGGACTTGCCGGGCGACGCAAGCGCCTGGTGATGGCAGATTGTCTGTCAATACAGAGAAACCTGCCCCTACCGTGGATTTGGCCCACATTTCAAGGAGATATCGTGGATCGTCTATTCTTCCTCCTGGGCAGCCTGTAGGCCGGGCTGGCCGTCGCGTTGGGCGCGTTCGCCGCGCACGGTCTGCGCGGCCGGCTGACCCCCGACCTGCTGGCGAACTTCGAGACGGGCGCCCGCTACCAGATGTACCACGCGTTGGCGCTGTTGGCCGTCGCCTGGGCGGTGACGCACTGGCCGCGCTCGGCGTTGCCGACCTACGCCGGCTGGCTCTTCGTCGCGGGCACGCTGCTCTTCTCGTTCAGCCTCTATGCGCTGGCGTTGACGGGCGCGCGCTGGCTGGGCGCGATCACACCGCTGGGGGGCGTGGCGTTCGTGGCGGGGTGGGTCTGTTTGGCGGTGGCGGCGTGGCGGGGGTAGGGACGGACAGGTAATTATGGGGCGTATTCGGCTGGTGTCTGTACGGGGATCGTTGTTCTGCCCTGGTAGTGGCGCGCATTCCAGGTGACGAATGCCTTCACATCTGGGGCATTTTCAACAAGGTTGAGAACCAGCGAGTCCAGATAGGGCATCTGGCGCTGTTGCATTCGAGCAAATGGCCGAGCGATCAACTCAGTCTGAAAAAACGATTCGGCCTCCAGGCCGGCAGTCGTAGGGTAGAGAAGGGTCAGGCCGTAGCGATCTTGCAGCCAGATAGGCCATTCGCTGAGGCGTTGAGGTGATAGATTGAATGAAAGCTGGCCGAGTAGTTCCAGCACAGCATAGATCGGCATGGCCGGCTCGCGTGTCTGCACCATGTCGAGAAAGCGCCGGTTCGCTTCCTGACGTGGATCGCGGTGGAACGCAAACGCCAGCACCATGACATCTGTGTCTATGGCGACCATGACCGGCCTCGGCGCGCTGCCATCAAGTCATCCAGCGTGGTGGCTTCAAGCCCGACAAGCTCATTCCGCACTGCTTCTGCCAGCATCGCGGCCTGTGCCAGGGCCTCCGCGTCGCGACGGGGCGGATCCAGGCGCACACGCGGAACGTCTCCTGCCCTCAGCATTCTGTCTTGCAGGCGTTCCACCTCAGTCACCAGCACGCGACGATAACCGCTGCCGGGCAGTCGCACCATCTGGATCAGGCCGCGTTTTTCCCAGCTTCGCAACGTCTGCTCATGCACACCCAGTTGATGAGAGGCGCGCTTCAGAGTAAGGTAGGTCATCGCTTCTGGCATGAGGATACTCCTTTCTTCGCCTCCAATCATACAAGATCACTCAACATTTGTAAAGTTTTCGATCAATGATAGACCGTCGAGGGGCGGCCGCCCCTCGACGGTCTGCGGTCTACTTCGCCAACGTATGGTCAGCGTAGTACATCATCGCATCCCGCATGAACACGGCCAACCCCGGCTTCACCTTCTCATAGTTGGCCGCGAAACGCGGGTCGTCCACGTACATCTGCCCCAGCCCGCGAAATATCTCGGCCGGGCAGGGATAGAAGTTCTCGATCCAGGCGTGTTGCCGAGCGATGGCGGCTTGTACGTCGGCATCGCCCACCGGTCGCCCCATCAGTTCGGCCATGCGCTGGGTGACGGCGCCGCCTTCCTGCTGGATCGCCTGCCATTGCGCCTTGGTCATCTGGCGCACCCGGCGCCCTGATTCGGCGGCCATCTCGCTCCAGCGATCGGCTGCTTCGGCCTCGTAGCCCTTGAGTTTCGCCCGCTCCTCGGGCGAAAAGCCTTCGTAGATGTCTTCGTCAGTGAGTGGCATGGTATTCTCCCCGGTCAGTTTTGCGATGGTCCGATCAACGGTTCGCAGGAGACGCGCCAACCGCTCGGCCCGCTCGGTCAACATCCGCCGGTGATCACGCAGCGCCTCGATCTGATCGAACCCGGGCCGGTCGAGGATCACCTGGATTTCAGCCAGCGGAAAATCAAGCTCCCGGTAGAAGAGGATCTGCTGCAAGCGCAGCGCGTCCGCGTCGCCATACAGCCGGTAGCCCGCGTCGGTGCGCGCTGATGGCCGCAGGAGCTTGATCTGGTCGTAGTGGTGCAGCGTCCGGACACTGACCCCGGCCAGTTTGGCAAGCTGCCGCACGGTGCGTGTTTTCAAGCGTGTCTCCATGACGGGGACTATACACTATGACGTAACGTTAATGTCAATAGGCAAAATGACGAATTTGCACATCTTTTCAGGGATGGTTCATTTGCTGGCATAGATAGGTTGACACTTGCCGGCGCCTTACGAAT
>CAZYHE010000272.1:0-6523 GCA_964647225.1 uncultured Anaerolineales bacterium | reverse complement strand
TCACGATTCGTTTCTTGACCAGACGTACCAATTACGATACACTATGACTATAAGCGTGGGAGGTGCGCACCCGCCTGGATGACCGGATTGCCCGCGTCATCATTACCGTGGAAGGCGATACCATGGTTTTGCTGCATGGTTTGATTAAAAAGTCACAGAAATTGCCACTCCAAGACCTGCAACTTGCCCGACAACGCCTTCGCGCCTTACGTGAGGAACTATGAACGAGCAACATTTGGGGAGTAGCCTGGATGATTTCCTGATCGAAGAAGACCGCCTGGCCGAAGCGGAGGCCGTAGCGGCCAAGCGCGTGCTGGCATTCCAGATCAGCCAATTGATGGCCGAGCAGAAGCTATCGAAGGCGGAAATGGCGCGCCGGATGAGCACCAGCCGGGCGGCAGTGGATCGCTTGCTCGATTTTGACACTGAATCGGCCACGGTGGCGACGCTGGAGAAAGCGGCCGTCGCGTTGGGGCGCAGGCTGCATATTGCATTTGTTTAGTGTTCGTTTGATGCGGTATATGCGGAGTTCACGCCAGAAGGACGACTGGCGCGATGAAGTCACCTACCGAAACCTCTGACGAGATGGACGATTACCCAAAAGTCGCCCAGGCTGACCTGGATCGTGCGACGTTTCGCGTCAATCTCAAGCCTACGCCGCGCAAGCGGCGCGTGACGATGTTGTTGGACACGGGCCTGGTGGAGTATTTCAAAGCGCAAGCCGGCGAACGCGGCTATCAGACCTTGATCAACGAGACCCTGCGGCGTGCGATGGAACAGGACGAATTGGAAGAAAAGCTGCGCCGCATCATTCGTGAAGAAATGCGCCGTGAGCCGGCGATGGCAGGTGCTTGAGGGCGAAGTCGGGGCAGCGCTTATGAAGACTGACGTTATTGAGCGTTTCGGTCGTCTGGAAGACCTGGATCGGTCGTTCGATCTGGAGTTCTGGCAGGCGCAGCCGGCCGCGGCCAGATTCCAGGCAACCTGGGAACTGATCGTTCATGCCGCCAGGGTGAAGGGGCTAGATGTTCATCAACTCCGACTTCAGCGATCTGTTGAGGCTTTTGGGCGCCAACGACGTCCGATATCTGGTCGTCGGTGGTTACGCCGTCGTTCAATACGCTGAACCGCGATATACCAAGGATTTGGACGTCTGGATTCGCGCGGATGCCGACAATGCGAAGGCCATTTTCAAGGCGCTTCGCGAGTTTGGCGCGCCGCTGAGCGGATTGACAGAAGCGGACTTCGCCACCGAGGGGTACTTTTACCAGATGGGCGTTCCGCCGGTGCGGATAGATATTCTGATGGGTATACCGGGTGTGAAGTTCGATGAGGCCTGGCAGAGACGTTTCGAGACCGATTTCGATGGGCTGATGGTGTCATTTATCTCGAAGCAAGACCTGATTCAATCGAAGTTGGCCTCGGGGCGCCCTCAAGACCTGATTGATGCAGAGTCATTGTCATCAGCGGCCAAGCAAGCACCCAAGCGACTTCTTGTGCGACGTAAAGCGGTTAAGGCCAAGCGGGAATGATCGTGTCTATCATCGCGTGATCCGCAAGCCGATGGCGGCGTGGGTGGGGGTGTGAGATTCCGCCGTCGAGCGATTTGACAATTGCCGGAATCCGACGTATCTTCTATGTAGATACAAATCCGTGGAGGAACGATGGAAACCCGTGTGCAGCGATGGGGCAACAGTCTGGCTTTGCGCATCCCGAAATCCCTGGCCGATGAAGTTGGGCTGAGGAGCAACTCGCCCGTGCAGTTGTCGCGCCGCGAGAAGGAGTTGGTGATCGCGCCCGTGGTCAAGCCGGCGCTCAGCCTCGATGCGCTGCTGGCGCAGGTGACGGACGCCAACCGGCACGGCGAGACACCGACCGGCGCCGCAGTCGGCGGCGAAGTGTGGTAGCGCTGCCATCATACGTCCCGCGGCGCGGGGACGTGGTCCGGCTCACCTTCAATCCGCAGGCCGGGCATGAGCAGGCGGGGCGGCGACCGGCAGTCGTGCTCTCTCCGCGCGCCTACAACGCCAAAGTGGGGTTGGCGCTCCTGTGTCCGATCACCAGTCACGTCAAGGGCTACCCCTTCGAGGTGGCGATCCCGGCTGGGCTGCCCGTGAACGGTGTCATCCTGGCCGATCAGGCGAAGAGCCTGGACTGGCAGGCCCGGGAGGCGGAGTTCATCTGCGAGCTGCCGGCCGCGACGGTGAGCGAGGTTTTGCAGAAGCTCGGCGTGTTGTTGGGGGAGGAGTGATGAGCGTTCACGATTTTGCGCGTCTCGCCAAGCAACCCCCACTTGTCCCGGAGCCACGGCGCGATCTGTTCGGTGAAACCGAAGCAGAAATCCACGCTGACGAAGAGGTCTGGGAGCATCAATTCGCTGAATCACGTGACGCGTTGCGGACGATGGCGCGGGAGGCTGTTGCGGAATATCGGGCTGGTCGTACCAATTCGATGGAGTTCACGCCAGAAGGACGACTGGCGCGATGAGATCGTACCCGTGAGAACTGGTTTTACCGAGTGTTTCGGTCGTCTGGAAGACCTGGATCGGTCGTTCGATGTGGAGTTCTGGCAGGCGCAACCTCCGAATGACTGTAACCAGGCATGGTCGAGATAGTCATGAAAGTTTACTTATGAGCACGATAAATCAGTCTGAGAGCTGGCCCAAGGTGGTACTAGGCTCTGCTATACTCATTATAGTCGCTGTGATTGCCTACTTTGGGGCCATACAGCCAACTAATATCTCAATTCAGGCCACTCAGACCAAAGAAGCGGTATTAACTTCTCTGGTCATGTCGGTAACTCCGACGCCATCGCCGATCGTGCCAACACATTCCCCGTCACCAACCGTGACCTCGACGGTAACTCCGTCGCCGCCCGTGCCGACACCCACGCCTTCATTTACCGTGACTCCAACGGTGATGCCATCACCGACTATGCCGGCACCTACACCTTCGCCGACCGCGACTCCAACGGTAACGCTGTTGCCAGTTACACCCATTCCTACGCCTTCACCGAGTGCGACCTCAACCAGAACGCCTTCACCTTCTATGCTGAAGATCGCGGCGATGCTCCACGAGGCCAACAAAGAGCTATCATTGTATCTTGGAGACGTTTCGAAGGACACTTTAGATCTCATTCAGGACTACAGACGGAATCATTACACAGAGCCAGTCCCAGATTCGATTCGAGCGAGACTGGCGGGATTAGACCGATATTGGTGTGGGGTTCCAGCTTTGGCCCAATTGGTGAGATTTATCGGAAGGGTGGACTTGAGGTACCATGAAAAGGTAGGAGGCGACGTTTATCCTATGAAGGTGACTACAACATATGTGTCTTTCAACCAAGAAATCAATGCAAAATCAGACTACAATTTTACTGTTCGTCAGTTGGAAGATTGGACATACATGCCGAATGGAAAATGGTGGATGGCGTGGCCTGAAAAAGATCAATACGAGTATACTATTAAGGTGACTAATGATCTGGTTTCGCCTTACTGTATTGAAGATTATTCGACAGTACGGCCAAGCTCGCCATTGTCGCCTTGAGCGGGTCAACCTCGCCCAAGACTCACAAGAGATTTGCTGTAGTGACTTTACGCGCATCTTCGAGCTGAAGAATAATCCGATAGGCATATCTGGCTTTATCAGTCGAAATCTTTCCATCCGCAAAAGGAGGATATCTCATGCGTTCCCGTCTCTCTCTCCTGTTCGTTGTTCTGCTCATCGCCGGCCTGGCGCTTGCTGCGTGTGTGCAAGCGCCGGCGTCGGCCCCGGCCGCCGGCAAGGGCGGCTTCGCCATCGTCCTGACCGGCCCCTGGCAGGATCATTCCTGGAATGAGGCCGGCTACCTGGGCGCCCAGGCCCTCGGCAAGAAGGGCGTGCGTATCGCCTTCTCCGAGAACGTGAAGGATGCAGACGCCGCGCGCGTCCTGCGCCAGTATTGCGACCAGGGCTACGAGATGATCGTCGCCCACTCGTTCAGCTTCGGCGACGCGGCCTTCCAGGTCGGCACCGAGTGCGCGAAATCGAACTTCGCGTGGGGTGGGGGCATCAACAAGACCGCCAAGAACGTGGCCGACTACGACCAGCCGTTCTACGAGGCGGCGTATCCGATCGGCGTGCTGGCCGGCAAGCTGAGCAAGACCGGCAAGCTGGGCGCGCTTTACGGCTTCGACATCCCGGTGTGCCACGGCATGGGCGAGGCGCTGCTGGCCGGTGCCAAGACGGTCAACCCCAACGCCAAGCTGATCACCACCGCGGTCGGCGACTGGGTGGATGTGGCGAAGGCCAAGCAGGCCGCGCTGGCGCAGGCCGACGCGGGCGTGGATTACTGGATCGAATGCGGTGAAGGCCCGGCCCTGGGCGCCATCGAGGCGGCCAAGGAACGCGGCGGCTACGTCACCGGCTACGTCGGCGACATGAGCAGCGTCGGCCCGAACAATGTGCTCGTCAGCCTGGTCTGGAACCTGGAGCCGATGTTCCAGAAGATGCTGGATGAGACCAAGGCCGGCAAGTTCAACGCGCCGTACTATCGTTACGGCATCGCCGAAGGCGCGCTGCAGCTCAAGTTCAACGACAAGCTCAAGGACAAGGTCCCGGCCGACGTGATGAAGACGGTCGAACAGACCATGGCCGATATCAAGGCCGGCAAGGTCAAGGTTGAGTTCGTGCCGAAGTAACCTGTGTGGCTCACGGATGACACGGATAGACACGGATGATATGATTCTTCTCTATCCGTGTTCATCCGTGTTGATCCGTGAGCCGAGATTCGTGCCCTTCGTAGTTGTTTCATGGCCGTGCTTTACTCCTGAAGGTTGAGGGGACATCTACGGTGAACCCGACCACTGCGCCCATCATCGCCATGCGCGGGATCGTCAAGCGCTTTCCCGGCGTGATCGCCAACGCGGGCGTGGACTTCGACCTGTTGGAAGGCGAGGTTCACGCGCTGTTGGGCGAGAACGGCGCGGGCAAGACGACCCTGATGAACGTGCTGTACGGCATGTATAGCCCGGACGCGGGCGAAATCCGGCTGCGCGGCCAGCGCGTCGCTTTCGCCTCGGCGCGGGAGGCGATTGCGCATGGGCTGGGGATGGTGCATCAGCATTTCATGCTGGTCAAGCCGTTCACGGTGGCGGAGAACATCGTCCTGGGCCAGCGCTCGCCGCGCGAGCCGCTGACCCAGGACACCCGTCAGATCCACGGCCGCCTCCGCGCCCTCTCCGAGCAGTACGGCCTGGCGATTGATCCCGCCGCGCCGGTGTGGACCCTCTCCGTCGGCGAGCAGCAGCGCGTCGAGATCCTGAAGGCGCTCTACCGCGGGGCCGAGGTGCTCATCCTGGACGAGCCGACCGCGGTGCTGACGCCCCAGGAAGTGGATGAGCTGTTGGCGATCCTCCGCCGGCTGGCCCGCGAGGGCAAGTCCATCGTCTTCATCTCGCACAAGCTCAGCGAGGTGCTCGGCGTCAGCGACCGGATCACCGTGCTGCGGGATGGTCACGTCGTGGCGACGCTGCCCGCAGACAAGGCCGACGAGCACGGCCTGGCCTGCCGGATGGTCGGCCGCGATGTGATCCTGCGGGTGAGCAAGGGGCCGGCGCATCCCGGCGAGGTGCGGTTGGCCGTGCGCGACCTGTCGGCAGCCAACGACCGCGACCTGCCCGCGCTGCGGGGCATCAGCCTGGAGGTGCGCGGGGGCGAAATCCTGGGCATCGCCGGGGTGGCGGGCAACGGCCAGACCGAGTTGGAAGAGGTGATCGCCGGGCTGCGCCGCGCGACCGGCGGCGAGGTGACGATCTGCGGCCAGCGCGCCGCCAATCAGCCCCCCGCGGCCATCGGCGCGCTCGGGCTGGCGCACATCCCCTCCGATCGCTACGCGATGGGGATGCTGCGCAATTTTACGATTGCCGAAAATACAGTTCTGCAGCGAGTCGGTGAGGCGCCTTTCACGCGCCGTGGCTGGCTGCGCAAAGAAATCATCCGCCAGGAAGCGCGCGAGCTGGTGGCGGCTTATGATGTGCGCACGCCGTCGGTCGAAAACCCGGCGCGCACCCTCTCTGGCGGCAACGCCCAAAAGATGATCCTGGCCCGCGAGCTGGCGCGGCAGCCCAAAGTGCTGCTGGCGGCTCAGCCCACGCGCGGCCTCGATGTCAGCGCCATCGAATATGTGCATGGCAAGCTCATCGAGCAGCGCGACCGCGGGGTGGCGCTCCTCCTGATCTCGACCGAATTGGAAGAGATCCTGACCCTCAGCGACCGCATCGCGGTCATGTACGAGGGGGAGATCGTCGGGGTGGTGGATGGCCCCGGCGCTGATATCCACGAAATCGGCCTGATGATGGCCGGCTCGAAACGACAAGTGTAGGGGCGCACCCTTGCGGCGCCCCCGTGGGGCAGGCGCAAGGCCGTGCCCCTACCGAGGTACACCGTGACCCAGGCAACCATCGAATCATTGGCGCGCCAGCCGCGGCGACCCTTGCCGGGCTGGGCGACCCACATCGCCGCGCCGGTCGCGGGCGGGCTGATCG
>CAZYHE010000271.1:1974-6523 GCA_964647225.1 uncultured Anaerolineales bacterium | reverse complement strand
TTCCGCGATATCGCAGAAGACCCGCGGCTGCGGCGCAAACAGCGCACGTTCGATGTCAGCAGGCGTCGCAATGACATCATCAAGCAGCTTCTCGTACGCGGCGAGGTCACGAATGAACGCCATTACAAGTGCAGCATCGGCCGGCGTGGCAGGCCGAATACGGATACGCTCGTTCACACCGCCACCGGCGCAGCAATATGCGGATGCGCGGTATAACCCTCGAGCTTGAAGTCATCATACGTGAACCCGAAGATGTCCTTCACCTCCGGATTGATCGTCATCTTCGGCAACGCATGAGGAGCCCGCGTCAGCTGAAGCTCGGCCTGCTCGATGTGGTTCAGGTAGAGATGCGCATCGCCGAACGTGTGTATGAATTCCCCCGGCTGAAGACCGCACACCTGCGCCACCATCATCGTCAGCAGCGCGTAGGACGCGATGTTGAAGGGCACGCCCAGGAAGACGTCGGCCGATCGCTGGTAGAGCTGGCAGGAGAGCGCGCCGTCCGCCACGTAGAATTGGAAGAGCGCATGACAGGGGGGCAGCGCCATCTGCTCGATCTCGCCGACATTCCACGCGCTGACGATCAACCGCCGCGAATCCGGGTTGCGTTTGATCTGCGCCACCACCTGGCCGATCTGATCCACCGTCTCGCCGCCGGCCATCGGCCACGCGCGCCACTGGCGGCCATAGACCGGCCCCAACTCCCCTGCGGCATCCGCCCATTCATCCCAGATGTGGACGCCATGTTTCTGAAGATAGCCGACGTTCGTATCTCCGCGCAGGAACCAAAGCAATTCATAGATAATTGATTTGATATGCAGGCGCTTGGTCGTCAGCAGCGGGAATCCCTGCGCCAAGTCGAACCGCATCTGATAGCCGAAGACCGAGAGCGTGCCCGTGCCGGTTCGATCGGCCTTGCCGCGCCCTCGGTCCAGGATATGCTGCATCAAGTCCAAATACTGGCGCACGATCACACCGACCGCAGATCAATGATCGCCAGCCCCAGCTTCTCCAACGCCTGCTTCACCGCCTCCGGGGCCACGTCGCTGAGCTTGAACATGATGCGGGGCTCGCCCGCGCTCGGGCGGCCGTAGGTCGCTACGCTAACGATGTTCGCGCCCAGGTCGGCCAGCACGCGGGTGATCTGCGCCAGCACGCCCTTGGCCTCCTGGACAACCACGATCACGCGCACCCCCGGCGTGCGTGCGCCCAGGAGTTCCAACAGGATCTTGAAGATGTCGGTCTCGGTGATGATGCCGACCAGCCGGCCGTCGGCGGTCACCGGCAGCCCGCCGATCTTGTTATCGGCCATGATGCGGGCGGCTTCTTCGAGCGGCGTGCTGGCTGTGACCGTGATCACCGGGCTGGACATGACCCGCTTGATCGTGAGCTTGGCGAGCAGATAGTGCAGTTCGTAGACGCTCAACGAGGTGGCGGGCGACGGGGCCGCGTGCAGGAGATCACGATCGGAGACGATGCCGACCATCTTGCCGGAATGATCCAGCACAGGCAGGCGCCGAACCTTGCGCTCACGCATCACGTGCAGCGCATCATCAATGCTGGTTTCCTCGGTGATCGTCACCGGGTTGCGGGTCATACGTTCGCCGACAAGCATGGTTATCCTCCCTTGAAGCGTACGGATCTGCCGGGTTGGCCGGCAGTGAAAGCCCCACTTAACGCACAGGGGCGAGAGAGATTATACGCCTCTCGCCCCTGGTGTCAAAACAGAAAACCGAATGGAGCTATTGGCCGAGCGCGCCCGTCACCGAGCTCGTCACCGCCGCAGCGCCGATGCCGATCGCGGCCAGAATGCCGCCGATGATCGCCGTAATGACGAACACGACAACAGCCGAGACGACGACCGTCAGGATGGCGTTGGTATTATCCTGATTGAGCGATTGCCGGACAGCCTTGACACCCGCGATAATGGACAGCACCCAGGCCACCAGCCCGATGATGCCGCCGAGGCAGGGGATGAAGCTGAAGATGTTGAGCAGTTGTGGGGCATAGGCGAAACCCATGGCCCGCTTCACGTTGTCAAACTGCCCCGTCCCTTTGAAGAACCGGGTGCCGACGAAGGTGGCCACCCAAACCCAGAGGAAGAAGCCGAGCAGAGTCAGAATAACGGCAACGATGAAGGCGAGAATGGCGCCGAGGATCTCGCCGGACATCGCCATACCGATCAGCCCGCCGATCCCGCCGAGGAGTGAAGCCAGGATCACGACCATCAGCGAATCCTGGTTGTAGCTGGGATCTTGCTCAACTTCTTCATAAAACGTCGCGTCAAGCTTGACCGCGCGGATGATCCCTTGAATCATGCGATTGAAATCCATGGTGTAGTCCTCCTTAGAGTGAGTGCAAACTGGAATTGGAGTTCGACTTCGAAGCCTTCCTGCATCTACCCGCGGCGCCTGGCGGCTTGCGGGCAACCCAAGGATCCTTTACACGCTAATGCTGCTGCCTACCTCCTTTCGACGGCCTGAGCTTCGGCGTGTGATAGCCGAGGCGCCGCAGCTCCTCTTCGTTCGTCCGCCACTTGGGGCGCACCTTGACCCACAGGTCCAGGAATACCTGCCGCCCAAGCAGGTCCTCGATCTCGCGCCGGGCACCCTGGCCGATCCGCTTCAGCATCTGACCATCTTTACCCAGGAGGATGCCCTTCTGGGTTTCCCGCTCGACATAGATGACTGCCGAGATGTACGTCAACAGCTCGCTGCGATCCTTGAAGTCATTCACCAGGACGGCCAATGCATGAGGGACTTCGTCGCGCAGGTGAAGCAGCGCCTGCTCTCGGACCAACTCGGCGGCGATGAATCGCTCCTGCTGGTCGGTAATCTCGTCTTCAGGATAAAGCTGCGGCCCCAGCGGGAGGGCCGCGATCAGCCTGGACAACAACCCATCCAGGTTATCGCCGCGCGTCGCCGAAAAGAGCAGCACCTCGGCGCGCGGGGCAAGGGTCAGATATGCATCTATTGTACTCTCTTTGCGATTAAGTGCAAGTCGGTCACACTTGTTGAGTCCCAGGAGCAGGGGCGTCGCAGCCGGCAGCCGCGCCAGCATCGCGGCGACCTGCCGATCTTCGTCGGTTGGCGGTTCGGCCGCGTCCACCAGCCAGAGCACCACATCCGCATCGGGCAGCGCGGCGGTTGCCGTCTCCACCATCACTTTGCCCAAGCGGTGCAACGGTTGGTGGATGCCCGGCGTGTCAATGAAGATCACTTGCGCGTCGGCGCGCGTGAGGATGCCCAGCAGCCGGTTGCGCGTGGTCTGCGGCTTGGGCGAGACGATGGTGATCTTCTGGCCCAGCAGCGCGTTGATCAGCGTGGACTTGCCGACGTTGGGCCGGCCCACGACTGCGACGAAGCCGGAGCGATGGTCGGGAGATAACGCGTCTGGGAGGTGCGGCACGGCAATGGCGGTCATGATGCTCCGATCATCAAGCGAACTCAAAGATGGGTGTCTCGACAACTCTCTTTGGTGATCGCTGTCCCCAAACCGTAGCTTGCAACTGCTCGACAGTTTCGGGCGAAAACAACCTTTCGCCAGTCTCCAAACACACTCGCGCCGGCACATTCTCGACAACGATCAATTGCCCGCTATACTCAAGCACATAGCTGACCACCCGCTCTTCGTATGTCTCATTCCATGTCTCAAACATCATGTTATCTTCTTCGTGACTTTCCGGCGTATCTCGGCGATCATTTGGCTGCCAGCACGAATGGGTTGAAATCTGTGTGACGATCGAAGTAGTCTGACTGCTCAGCGCGTTTGAGCCAGTTGACAACCCGGTAAGTCAAAGGTGTAAACAAAATCTCGATCCCCACTTTAAAGATGTAGTTGGCGACGATGATGCTGGCGGCGACACTCCAGGGGAATACCCCGAACGCGCACGCGATCACCACGAAGATGACGCTGTCCGCCCCTTCGCCCACGAGGGTGGAGCCGATGGTGCGCGACCACAGGTAGCGGCCGGCGGTCCACACTTTCATCTTTGCCAGGACGAACGAATTACTGAATTCGCCGCAGAAAAACGCGACGATGCTGGCGATCAGGATGCCGCCCTGGCTCACGCCGCCGAGCACTGCGTCGTAGGCGGCCTGGCCGGTGACTTGCTGCCAGGTGGCCTCACCGGGCATCCGCGCCACCGCCCACAACGTCAAACCCATGAGTGCGGCCATCACGAAACCCGCCCAGATCACCCGCCGGCTGGCGGCATAACCGTACACTTCGGTCAGGATATCGCCGAAGATGTAGCTGATCGGGAAGAGCAGCGTGCCGGCGTCGAAGGCCAGGGCGAGGCCGACCAACGGCAGCGACACGCCCCAGTCAATGATCTTGGCCGACGACGCGATGTTGCTCGTGAGGAGCACCGTCACGAAGCCGGCCATGATGAAGTCGAAGTAGCGGTAGGAGCGCGGCATGGTCACGCTGGCTCAAGCTCCAGAGCCTGGGCGAACGTCCCAAGTGAATCGGCCTGCACGGCGACATCCATCAGTTCCTCCAGTCGGGAGACCCCCACCCCTTGCAAACGCTGCGTGAAGGAGTCAGG
>CAZYHE010000271.1:0-1874 GCA_964647225.1 uncultured Anaerolineales bacterium | reverse complement strand
GTTCCTCCAGTCGGGAGACCCCCACCCCTTGCAAACGCTGCGTGAAGGAGTCAGGAATGACGCCGAATCTGAGTTGGAGCAGTCGTAATAGTGCGCGTCCCATACCCTTCTCCACACCCTGCACCATACCCTTCTCCACGCCAATTCTTTCGACACTTGTAATGTATGGCATATGCTGCGCCTCCTCGTATTCGTTCAACTGTTCCCAAAATATCTCATCCAGTTCCTTCGGCAAGGCCAAGACCCAGTCAATGAATCGGAACAGGCTCAGAATATCCTCCCGACCGTAGCCCCGCTCGTATAGCCGGCGCACCAAAGTCAGCTTCCACACCTGACGATCCAGCGCATGGTCACGCGTTTCCAACGCCTTCAGATAGGCCATCACCACCGTCGCGAAGGGGTTCCGGTTCGCGTCAAGCTCCGTCCACTTCAGACGATAATCCACGAGCTTGATGATCGGGAATTCAAGGCTGGCGCGGCAGCCCCACAGGCTGGATTCGAACCGATCCGGCCGCCAGAATTCCTGTTCATCGCCCAACACCGCCAGGCTGACGACGTGACGATGAAACCGATCGAAGAGCCGGTAATTGTACACGTACATGCGCTCGGCAAAGCTCGTATCCTCCTGGCTCTGCACTTCGACATGAACCAGGACCCACGCTTCGACGCCATCCCGCCGCCAGACCTTAACCAGTTCGTCAACCCGGCGTTCCCCCACCGCCGCATCCGGCGTCACGCGGCGCAATTCCTTCGCCAGGAACTCGTGTCCTCTGGCCCAGTCAATGTCGCCATGCGCCCCAGGGAAGAAAAACGCCATGAAGTCCGGGAAGTAGCCCTCCAGGACTTCCTTCCACGGATTGTCGTAGCTGGCCTGACGCATAGAAGGTTTGCTCATCTATTATCCTGCGGAAACAGGTAAACCGGGAAACAAGTAGGCAAGGACGCCGGGCGACAGGGCGCGCCGCGACACGAACCTTGTCTACTTGTTTCCTTGTATCCTCACCTACTCAGCGCGCAGCCGTTCTCGCAGTTTCACCACCTGGGCGTGGAGTCGCTCCGGCAACCGCTCACCGAAGCGGGCAAAATGCCGCTCGATGTCGGGCAGTTCGGCCCGCCAGGCCTCGACATCCACGCGCAGCAGTTCGCGCACGTTTTCGGCCGGCAACTGCAACTCGTTCAAGTCCAGGTCTTGCGCTTCAGGCAACAACCCGATCGGCGTGACGCGGGCGCTCGCCGTGCTTTCCAGCCGCTCACACATCCATTCGAGCACGCGGCTGTTCTCGCCGTAGCCGGGCCACAGCCATTTGCCGTCCGCGGTCTTGCGGAACCAGTTGACATAGAAGATGCGCGGCGCTTTATCGCCCAGCCGATCCCCCATATCGAGCCAGTGCTGGAAGTAGTCGGCCATGTTGTAGCCGCAGAACGGCTGCATGGCGAAGGGGTCGCGCCGCAGGTTGCCCACCGCGCCGATGTTGGCGGCCGTCGTCTCCGAGGAGGCGGTGGCGCCCAGGAAGACGCCGTGATCCCAATCGAATGCCTCGGTGACGAGCGGCACCATGCTGGCGCGCCGGCCGCCGAACAGGAAGATGTCAATCGGGACCCCTTCCGGCTTCTCCCAATCGGGGCTGATGATGGGGCATTGTGCAGCCGGCGCGGTGAAACGCGCGTTGGGGTGTGCAGCCGGTTCTTTGCTGTCGGGACGCCAATCGCGCCCCTTCCAATCCACTGCGTGCGCCGGCGCGGGCACGCCCATCCCCTCCCACCAGACATCGCCATCGTCGGTCAGCGCGCAGTTGGTGAAGATGGTATTGGCATGCACCGAGTCCATCGCCATCGGGTTGGACTGGACGGAGGTGCCCGGCGCCACACCGAAG
>CAZYHE010000270.1:3105-6546 GCA_964647225.1 uncultured Anaerolineales bacterium | reverse complement strand
CGAACTACGTCACCGGGGCGGAAGGTGTTCATAGCGAATCATAGACTGCGTCCGACTCAGCATAGCCGGCGAAGAACTGTTCGATGCCCAGGCGCTGCCAATCCGCCGCGTCAGCCGCTTGTAGTTTGGCTCGTGACTCCTTCTTGGTTCGATTGATGAGGTCGGCTGGAAGATTCACCGTGATACGAGCGAGCAGGGATCACCTCCAAGAGGCGGGAGTGGATGGGAGTCGCACCCAACGATATGCTACCAGATCGAGTCAATTCCAGAAGCACTGATCTTCTGCAACGAGGGCGCTCATAGCTCAATGTCGCGCGGGAAATTTCCCCACATCTCGTGGCGCGCCTCATCTATCTCCTCTGCGGTGATCGTTACCCCCAGATCGGCGCATAACCCGAGGAGACTCTTGCGCGGAGGATGGGTAGCGTGCTTCTGGCTCAAAAACTCGGCAAATTCCAGGATGATCTGCCGTTCGGGAGGAGGTAAAGCACGCCATCGCTGCAAGAGAGATTGTTCGCTGACTGCGACGGTCATATGAACACCTTTCATCGGTTTTGAAGACCGGGGCGCCCACGGGGACACAACCACCCCCACACACGATGATACATGAAGGCGGGCGATTTGACAAACGGGCGCGCCGCGCGCCCGTTCGGCCTTCGGCGATTTCGACGCTCATGGTTCAAGTTCGCGCAATCGTTGGATGCAGCGCCGCAAGCTGTCGGCGCGTTCGGTGGCGCCGGCGATGTTCCAACGTAGCAGCACGAATTCTTCGATGAGGCTGGCGTAGCCCGGCCCGACTGAGCGCGAACTGCCCTGGGGCGGCGCCAATGCCTCGCGCAACCGCGCATGGCGGCTGCGCCGGGCCAGGTTGACGAGTGTCTGCTTGGGATCGGCCAGGCGCTCCGGCTCAGGGGGGATCGTCGCCACCGCGATGCCCAGCCAGGCCGCCAGTCCAGCGCGGTCGGCAATCAGCCAGCTTTCCAGTTCAGGCACGACGGCGCGCAACAACAGCTTGGGGGAACGCTCAGGCAACCACGCGGCCAGGATCTCAGGAGGACAGCGCGCTCCCGTGTCCATGGCATCCACCAACGCCAGGATCGGGTTGCCGTAGCGGGCGCGGACATTGAAGCCCGCAATCTTGGCGCGGATGAAGCCAAGCCCCTGTTTGCCGAAAGCGACGCCGAACTCGTACCCGCAGTGATGGATGAGTTGGCGTGCTACGGCCGCGTCGGGTGGGCCTTCCACCAGCGCATCAACGATCATATCCGAATTCCAGCAGGATCTGTTCGATGTTTTCCGGAGCCGTCTGCGGGACCAGCGTATCCGCCGCGGTCAGCCCGGCCTGCATCGCCTGCCGGTCGGCCTCGCCCGGGGATGTGACCTGTGTGCCAGCCGGGTTCGGCTTCAGGATCAGGACTTCTTCCGCCGCGATGCCCGGATCGCTGAGCATTTCGTTGGAATGGGTCGAGATGATGATCTGCCGCGCCGCGCCGCGCATCTGATTGATGCGGTAGAAGATGGCCGGCAAGCGGCGGACGATCTCCGGGTGCAGTGACAGCTCAGGCTCCTCCAGCAAAAGCGGCCCGCCACTTTCGAAGACGGCCCACAGGAGGCCAAACAGCCGCAGTGTGCCATCGGAGAACTGACTTTCGTTCTGCCCTGCGCTGCGCGGTTGCCAATGCGAATAGACGCCGATCAGATGCGGGATGCCGGTTTCGTCCATCTCTGCCCGCAGTTCGCTGAGCTGCGGCGCTGCGCCTTGCAGCGCCCGCTGGATCTTTTTCAGGCGCGCGGCGCGGGTTTGTGGCGCGGTCTTCCACAGGCGCGCCAGGAAATCGCGGCCGTAAGGGTCATTCTGCACCGGCAGCGGCGAGAAGCCGCGCGGATCGCGCACCACTTGCGGCAGCAAATGCTGATAGGTGACCGACTTGAAGAATTCGGCCAACTCCCGAAACGCCTGGTTTTCGGAGATCTGTTCGAGGGCGGTCTGCGTGCGCAACAAGGGGTCGCGCTCATCCTCAGCCGTGGGCCGGCCCAGGAGTTGTGCGCCGTCTTTCAGAACGGTTTCGCCACGCACTTCGGGGGGCTTCTGGTGGGCCTGGTTGAACAGCAGATGATAGGTCCAAACCGTGCCAGCCGCCTCGGTCACATCCACCTCGACCCCGATATCTGTGTTTGGGCGGGCAGCCAAACAGCGCAGCGCGGAGACGCCGCCGCGCAGATCATCCACAGCCGGACGCAGCCCGACCGTGGCGACATCCCGCAAGAAACGCAGTGCATCCAGTAGATTCGACTTGCCGGAGGCGTTCGGGCCGATCAGAAACATCCGTGGTCCCAGCCTGGCCTCGACGTTCTGGAAGTTTTTCCAGTTCTGCAATTTGATGCGACTGATGTACATCAGAATCACTCCAGGACGGTGACGTTCAGGCTCTTGATGTCGCAATGCTTCGCGACCTTGACAATGAGACGTGCAAGCAAGATTGCTGGGCGTTCGGCGTGGTTTTGCGGCGTGCGGGGCACGGCGGCTCCTGGAGATGGTCTTGTTTGAGATCGGTCGGGACTAACCTCCTCCAAGAGGCGGGAGTGGATGGGAGTCGAACCCACCGTGGCCGCTTGTCGCACCCACCACCGGTTTTGAAGACCGGGGCGCCCACCGGGACACAACCACTCCCACTCACGATGATACATGAAAGCGGGCGATTTGGCAAACGGACGCACCGCGCGTTCTTCGGTTTTTGCCGCGTTCGTGGTAAAATCCGCTGCGCCGGGATGGAGCGGCCGGAGATGCGTATGACCCACGAAGCGATCCTCTGGGAACGGCTGGGCGACGATGATTTGCGCGTGCGCTGCAATTTGTGTGCGCACCGCTGCGTCATCCCGCCCGGCAAGCTCGGCGCGTGCTGCGTGCGCGAGAATCGCGGCGGGACGCTGGTCACGCTGGTGTACGAGCGGGCGATCTCGCAGCATGTGGACCCGATCGAGAAGAAGCCGTTGTTTCACTTTTTGCCCGGCAGCCGCGCCTATTCCATCGCGACCGTCGGGTGTAACTTCCGCTGTGCGTTCTGCCAGAACTGGGAGATCTCCCAGTGGCCGCGCGCGGCGCACGAGATCCCCGGTCAGGCCGCGCGGCCGGCCGAGATCGCCCAGTCGGCGCTGCGGAGCGGCTGCGCATCCATCGCGTACACCTATACCGAGCCGACGATCTTCGCGGAGTACGCCCTCGACACCGCCCGCGCGGCCGTCGCCCTGGGGCTGAAGAATGTCTTCGTCAGCAACGGCTACATGACCCCGGAACTGCTCCAGCTCATGCCGGGGTTGATCCACGCGATCAACGTGGATCTCAAGGCCGGCCGCGGGGAGTTCTATCATAAAATCTCCGGCGCCGACTTGAAACCGGTGCTCGCCAACCTCAAGCTGATCCAGCAGCTCGGCATCTGGCTG
>CAZYHE010000270.1:0-3095 GCA_964647225.1 uncultured Anaerolineales bacterium | reverse complement strand
TGGCGAGCTATCTGCTCAACGAACTGGGGCCGGATGTGCCCTGGCACGTGTCGCGGTTTCATCCTCAATATCACATGAGCGAGACCCCGCCCACGCCGGCCGCCACCCTGGCCCGCGCCTGGCAGATCGGTCATGAGGTGGGCCTGCGCTACGTGTATGTCGGCAACCTGCCGGGGCACGCATCGGAAAGCACCCGCTGTCCGGGCTGCGGCGCGGTCGTGATCGAGCGGCATGGCTACCAGGTGCGCGTGGCCGGCCTGGCCGACGGCATCTGCACGCAGTGCGGCGCGGCGATTGCCGGCGTGGAGATGGGCCGGCATGGGTAGTCTAGCCCCTCGTGGGCGATCCGGCGGCGGGCACGAGGCCCGATGCTACGCGCTACGGTGGGCGATCCGGCGGGCACGAGGCCCGATGCTACGCGCCATGCCTGGAGATGTGATGTGGGATGCGTTGATGGAGCTGAGGAGGGATCGGGCCAGTGGGCGATGATCTGCCGATGACACCGGGCTATCGCCGGGTGCTGGCCGACGGTTTAAACCGTCTGCCGTGGCTGGCGGCGGTCGCCGTGCTGATCTGGGCCGCGACCGTGGCCTGGCCCCTGGTGTCGAGCGCCGGGATGGCCGTGACGGTGGCGGTGGATGGCTTCAGCGAGCCGGTGCGCACCTCGCGCGCGACCGTGGGCCAACTCCTGGCCGATCTGGGCGTGCGCCTGCGCCCCGAAGATGCGGTGACGCCGGGGCTGGATGCGCCGCTGGCCCCCGGCCTGGCGGTCACGGTGCAGCGAGCGCGGCTGGGGCGCGTGGATGCCGACGGCGCGACCTTCACGGCATACACCCATGCGCAGACCGCCGGCGCGCTGCTGGCGGAGGCCGGTCTCAGCCTGGCCGCGGGGGATGAAATCTGGCTCGACGCCGGCCGCGTCCAGCCGGAGACGCCGCTGCCTCCGGCGGATGGGCCGGCCGCAGCCCGTGACCGGCCGCGCTTCGCGCGCCCGCGGGGCTGGCTGGGGCACGATCCGCAGCCCGTGCGGCTGAGCCTGCGCCGGGCGGTCGCGGTCACCGTGGACGACGGCAGCGTGCCGTTCGTGGTTCACACGACCGCGCCGACCGTGGGCGAGGCGTTGGTGGCCGCGCAGGTGACGCTCTACCTGGGCGATGACGTGCGGCCGGCGTTGGGCAGCCGCACGCAGGCGGGGTTGCGGGTGGTGATCCAGCGCTCGAAGCCGGTGCTGATCACCGCGGACCGGCGCACGGTGCAAACCCGGACGCGCGGCAAGACGGTCGGCGATGCCCTGGTCGAGCTTGGCGTGATCGTGTCGGGGAATGATCGGGTGACGCCCGCGCTGGCGACGGCCGTGCGCGACAACACGCTCATCAAGGTCGTGCGCGTCCTGGAGACGATGGATGTCGAGCGCGAGCCGATCCCCTTTGAGCTGATGTACGCGGCCGATGCGCAGATGGAGATTGACAACCAGCGGCTGGTCCATCCGGGGCAACTCGGGGAATATCGGAAACGCTTCAAGGTGACGCTGGTGGACGGGCAGGCGATCTCCCGGTTGATGCTGGATGATTGGATGGCGGCCGAGCCGATCACGCGCGTGGTGGCCTACGGCACCAAGATCGTCCCGCGCACGGCGGATACGCCGGATGGCGCGATCACCTACTGGCGCAAGATTCGCGTCTACGCGACCTCGTACTCACCGGCCCGGTCGGGGACGCCGGTTACCGCGCCGTGGTATGGCCTGACGCGCATCGGCCTGCCCGCGGGCAAGGGCCTGGTGGGTGTGGATCCGACCGTGATCCCCCTGGGGACGCGGCTTTACGTGCCGGGGTATGGGCCGGCATTGGCGGCCGATACCGGGAACGGTATTTTTGGCGGCAAGTGGCTCGATCTCGGCTACAGCGATGACGATTTCGAGCTTTGGCATTGGTGGGTTGACGTGTACGTGCTCTATCCGCCGCCGGCGTCGGTCCGTTGGGTCCTGCCCAACTGGCCGCAATTTCCCGATCGGGGCGGGACGCGGACACCGTCGGGCGGTTGAGGCCGCGCCCTGAATGCCGTCCCGCGTGACTTTGGCAGCCCCAACCAGTAGTGTTATAATCTATCGAAATTCGCCCCGGCCGCCATCTCATCCCGAGTTACGCCGATGGCACAGGAATTGAGCGTTTGACGATACCAACGAACCAGAATGCCTCCTCTGTAGCGCCGCCAGCACGACGTGCGCCGCTGCAACGCGCCATCGAGATCGCGGTCAGTCTGGTCTTTCTTGTGCTCGCCCTGCGCGGGGTGCAATTCGACGTCTTGTGGGGTGCGCTGCGTCAGGCCAACTACATCTGGCTCGTGCCGGCCGTCCTCTTGACGGTCAACACGCTGCTGATCAAAGCCTGGCGCTGGCAGCTCATGTTCCGGCCCGAATATCGCCTGCCGTTCGGGTCGGTCTTCACCGCGCTGTCGGCCGGCTATCTGGCGAGCAATGTGCTGCCGGCGCGGCTGGGCGAGATCGTCAGCGTCGTGCTCCTGGTGAGCGACGAGCCGGTGAGCGTGGCCCGTACCCTGTCCACCCTGATCGTGACGCGGCTCCTGGATGTCCTCTCCCTGCTGGTGATCCTGGTGGGGCTGTTGCCCTTCGTGAGCCTGCCGCCCGACATGCTGACCGCGGCCCAGGGCCTGGGTGTGGCGGCTCTCCTCGGCGTCGTTGCTATCGTGCTGCTGTCGTTCTGGCGCGACGCGGCCCTGCGGCTGGCGCAGCGTGTGTTGCGGCATATCCGCCCGCTGGATCGGCCGGCCGTGTATGCCAGCCTGGGCCACCTGGTGGATGGTTTTGCGCTGTTGCGCCGTCCGTTGGGCCTGCTCCTGATCGCCATCACGTTCCTGGCCTGGGTCTCGATCATTGTGACCTCCTGGGCGTGTGCGCAGGCGTTTCATCTCGACGTGCCATTGACCGCGCTCATCTTTGCCAACATCGTCACGGCGCTCGGTATGCTCGTGCCTTCCTCTCCCGGCTATATCGGCGTCTTTCACTACCTGGTCACTGTGGCGCTGGCCCCGTTCGGCGTGCCGAAGGAAATTGCCTTGGGTTATGCTATCGTCTGGCA
>CAZYHE010000269.1:0-6546 GCA_964647225.1 uncultured Anaerolineales bacterium | reverse complement strand
TCGAGGAAGCCGCGGGTGACGGCGTAGGTGCCGCCCCACTTGCCGATCTCCTCGCCCATGATGAACACCCGCTCGTCGCGGTACATTTCTTCGCGCAGGGCCGCGCTGATGGCCTCTCGAACAGACATGCGTGCCATAGGTGTGCTCTCCCAATCAACAAACGCCCTTCGACTCCGTTTCACTTCGCTCAGGGTGCTTGCTTCGCTTTTTAACTACGCTATCACCGCTCCCCAATGGGGTTGACGTAAATGTGCTCCCAAAGCGCGGCGTCTTCAGGCTCGGGGCTTTCTTCTGCGAATTTGATGATCGCATCCACTTCGGCCGCGACCTCGCCCTGGATGCGGGTGAAGTCGTCGAAGCTGGCCGTGCCTTCGGTGGTCATCTTGTCCTCGACCCGGCACAGCGGATCGCGCTCGCGCCACAATTCGATTTCGGCCTTGGTGCGATAGCGTTCCGGGTCGCCCATCGAGTGGCCGACGTAGCGGTAGGTGATCGCCTCCAAGAGGACCGGGCCTTCCTGCCGCGCATACGCCAGGGCATTCGACATGACCTCATAGGTCTCGATCACGTCCTGGCCGTTGAACTGCTGGTTTTCGACGCCGTAGGCGCAGCCCTTTTCGTAGATGTTGGTCAGCGCGGAGGCGCGGCCGACCTCGGTGCCCATGCCGTATCGGTTGTTCTCGACCAGAAAGATCACCGGCAGCTTCCAGATCGCGGCCAGGTTCATGGACTCGTGGAAGTAGCCGATGTTGGTCGTGCCTTCACCCAGGACGCACAGCACCGCGTCGGGCAGTTCGTTGTAGCGAACTTGCAGCCCCACCCCGGTCGCCAGCGGCAGGTGGCCGCCGACGATGGCGTGGCCGCCCCAATAGCGATGCTCGGCGCTGGCCAGATGCATCGAGCCGCCCTTGCCGCCGCTCACGCCGGTGGCTTTGCCCAGCAGCTCAGCCATCACCGGGCCGGTCGGCAGCCCGCGCGCAATCGCCCACCCATGATCACGATAGGCGGTGAACAGGTGATCGCCCTGGCCCAGGGCTTTACAACTGCCGACCGCGATCGCTTCCTCACCGATGTAGAGGTGCAGGAAGCCGCCAATCTTGCCTTCGGCGTAAAGTTCCGCCGACTTCTCTTCGAAGCGTCGGATCAGCGCCATTTGCCGGTAGAGTTCCAGCAGATCAGAATCTGTCAGTGCTCGTGCCACGTCAATAAACCTCCTGAACGAGCGGATACAAATACCATCATTGTCGCAAGTATGCCACAAAAAGCCGGGAAGTCCTAGTGTGCAGTTGCCTTCTCTTGTTCATGATTCGGCAACAACAGGAATCCGGCCGTCGCCACCAACTGTAAGCCGCCGATCACCAACAAGGCGGTGCGAATGCCGACCAGTCCGGCCAATCCGGCGCCCAGGAGCGGGCCGACCGCCAACGCGATATTGTTCATCACGTTGGCGAAGGCCGCAAAACTGGGCATCCGGTCGGCCGGGGCGGAAATGAGCATCATGTCGAACAGGCCGATGTCAACGCCCGAAATTGTGATGCCCCAGAACGCGGCGGCCAACAGGAGCCACTCGACCGAGGGCGCCCATGCCGTCGTGACCGGGTATAACGCGCTGATGACGCCGCAAGCCAGCAACAAGGCCCGATGGCCGATGCGGTTCGCCATGCGCCCCCAAAGGGCGTATCCTAGCACCAACGCGGCATAGCCGGCTGTACCGCGCAACCCAATCCAACTATCATTCGCGTGTAATTCTTGCACCCAATAGACGCTGTACAGCCCGGCGGGCATCATCAGAGCGACGCGAAAGCTGAAGCTCGAGATGTTGAAGCGGATGAAGAGTGGATGGGCGGTAAAATCGAGCATGAACTGGCGCAAGCGATCCAGCCGGCCGCGCGCGCTGTGGGGCGCGGCCGGTTCCCCAGGAAGCTGGCGGTGTGAGTTAGCCGGCGCGCGCTCGGTCGGGGCGACTTCGATCTTGTTGAAGTAGTACAGGTTCATCATGGACGCGGCGATCGAGGCGATGAAGACGATCTGATAGCCCAGCGGAAAGGCTGTGCGATCGAGCAGGAAGCCGAAGAGCGCGATCATGGCGCCGGAGACGAGCGACATCAGTCCCCAACGCGCGCCGTTGAATTTGGCGCGCCGCTGCGCCGGGATCGCCCGTTGCATGAGGGCCGCGAAGGCGGGCATGTGGATGGCGGCGGGCAGCGAGGCCACCGTCCACAGGATGGCGATCACCAGGGGGAGGGTGTCGCCGGGCACGATCAGCGGGGCGAGGACGATCAGGGGATAAACTGTGCGCGACAGGAAGACGGCCTGCACCAACACGCGCACGAGGTTGCGCTGGCGTTCGACATAGGCGCCGCCGGGCAGATACGTCATGATCCCTAGAAACGATGGCAAAGAGGTGAGCAGGCTGATGACCGAAGCCGAGGCGCCGAGGCGGGCCAGAAAGACGGGCAGGTAGTTGAAGATGCCGCCTTCGATCGGGCCGAACCAGAGGCCGCTGAGCATCAAGTTGCGATAGTTCCGCTCTTCGATGGTGCGCGCATTCTGGCCGAGCAACACGTTGCCCAGCCCGGAACGGATTCTGTGGAGCGTTTGCTTATACATGAAATGGATTGTACACCGGGGCGCGTGAAGGGCAAAACCTACGGCGCGTGCTCGGCGATCCACTGATCGGTGAGCAGTTTGGCTTTGGCGCTGGCGATCGCAAAACCGACCCCCTGGACATCGCGACTCGCTTCCGGGTCGGTGCTGCGCAGGGTCAGGGTCACGATGCCGATCAATTCCCCGCGCATGTTGATCAGCGGCCCGCCGGAGTTGCCCGGGTTGATCGCCGCGTCGGTCTGGATCAGGCCGCCGACCAGGGTCTCCTCGTCGAACGGCACGGTGCGATTCAGGCCGCTGATGATGCCCGTGGTGACGCTGTTGTTCAGGCTGCCGAGGGGGCTGCCGACGGCGATCACGCTTTCACCGAGCCGCAGCGCGTCGGAGTCGCCCCACGGCAATGCGGCGAAGCTCCGCTGGCGCACGATCTTGATCAGCGCGAGATCGGACTCGGCGTCGCCATTCACGTAGAGTGCGGAGATCTTTTCGCCGCCATACGTGACCAGGAGCGCCTGGGCTTTCTGTACGACGTGGTAATTGGTCAGCACATAGCCGCGCGGGTCAATGACCACCCCCGAGCCTGAGACCAGGTCGGGCAGCTCCTTGCTGGTGCTCGGCTGGCCGCGCACCACGAAAACCGTCACGATCGCCGGGTTGACCTTCTCTACCAGGTCGGCCAGGGTGGTGATGTTGTAGGCGGCGGGCGTGGTGGGGGTGGCGGTCGGGGTCTCGGTCGGCGTTGGCGCCGCCGTCGGCGTCTCGGTTTGCGAAGCAGTCGGAGAGGCGGTGACGGTGGGGACCGGCGTGGGGGTGGCGGTCGGCGCCGGCCGCGTGGGGGTGGACGCCGGCGTGCCCAGCAGGGCCACGCGCGCCGGCGTCCAGTTCGCCAGCGCCCACCAGGTCGCCGCGCTGCCGATGACGCCGGCGCACAAGGCGGTCAGGACGATCCAGGCCAGGCGTGGTGCGGTGCGGTTCGTCAAGAATCCCCCGTCGGCAGGATCAGCAGGCTAACCAGCCACGGATCGGCGCGGATAGACGCGGATCGTTCTCTTTCTCTATCCGTGTTCATCTGTGTTCATCCGCGGCCCACTTTCGGTCAAGCGTTTCTCACACGATCTCGATCCCCGCGCCCGCGACGACCTCGCCGATGGTCCAGGCCGGCTGGTCGCGTTCGGCGCAGCCCGCCCAAAACGCCGCCAGCCCGCGGGGCGGCACGGCAATCAGGAGGCCGCCGGAGGTCTGCGGGTCGTGCAACAGCGTCTCCTGCCAGTCGCTCACCGGTTGGGTATAGCGCACCAGGTGGTTGTAGTACGCGTGGTTGTTGTGCGCGCCCCCGGCGAAGACCCAACCCTCGGCGTAACCCAGCGCGCCGGGGAGCCAGGGCAGCGCAGCGAAGCGGATGCGGAACCGCACATCGCTCGCAGTCGCCATCTCCGAGGCATGGCCGATCAACCCGAAGCCGGTGATATCGGTCGCCGCGCGCACATCGGCGGCCTGGGCGGCCTGGGCGGCTGCGCGATTCAGGCGCATCATGCTGGCGATGGCCGCGTCCAGGTGCGCCGGCTCCACCGTGCCGCGCTTGACCGCAGTCGTGATCGTGCCTGTGCCGAGCGGTTTGGTCAACACCAGGGTGTCGCCCGGCCGCGCGCCGCCCTTGATGAAGATGCGGGCCGGATGCACCACGCCGGTAACCGCGAGGCCGAACTTCGGCTCCTTGTCCTGGATGGTGTGCCCGCCCGCCACGGCCGCGCCCACCGACCGCACGACCTCCGCGCCGCCGCGCAGGATATCGGCCAGCAGGCTGGCGGGGAGATCGGGCGGGAACGCGGCCAGGTTCAGGGCGAACAGCACTTCGCCGCCCATCGCGTAGACATCGCTCAGCGCGTTGGCCGCGGCGATCGCGCCGTACTCGTAGGGCGTATCCACGATCGGCGTGAAGAAATCCACGGTCTGGATCAGCGCCAGCTCGTCGCTGAGCCGATAGACGGCCGCGTCATCGGGCGCGCCCAGACCCACCAGCAGGTTCGGGTGCGCTTCCACAGGGAAAAGATGATCCAGGCTGCGCAATACTTGCGCAAGCTGCTCAGGCGGCAGCTTGGACGCTCAGCCCGCGCAGGAACTGAGAGAGGTGAGCTTGATGATTTGTTCGCGTGTCAATGTTTGTCTCCATCATGCGTGGGGTGGCAGTCCCTTGTATCGGTTTGTATATGCCGCTTCGACTTGCGCGGAAAACTTCTCGATCCGCAGAGGTGAAGCCGCATCGGGAGTGTGTGCGTCTATCTCGCCAGTTGCCGGATCCCAGAGCACCAACGAAATAGCTTCAGCCAAGTGGTAAGCGCCGTCCACGCCGGATCGTTGCGCCAGACGCTCCAATGTGCCGATCATCCCCGCCCGTGCCGAACCAGTGAGACAGGGAGTGGGCACGACCACCATGAAGGCGACCACGGCGTATGGAAAACGAGTATGCACCGTCGTCGCCTCGGTTGCCAGATCGTTGATCATATTTTGCCAGTTCTTGCCCACGCTCTTCGTGTCGTTGAGCGTCTTGCTGTCGAAAGCGAACCGCACGCCATCAGGCCGATATCCGACATCGAAGTTCTGCGGCCGGACGCCGCCGATGATTCGCGTGTTGCCGCACTCGACGCAATCGCTCTGCTGCGGGATCAGATCATCATCGCGCGGCGTGATCACAGGAACGCCGCCGAGCATCACCGCAAGCGCGTTGGCAACGCTTCTGTCGAAAAGTCGCCCCAGGTCGAGAGATGAATAGGGAGGTGTCCGGCCAAGCGCCCCGCCGTGCGCCGTCCACGCCTCACCGAAGGCTTTCAACTCGGCTCGATTCACTGTGATCTGAGGCATCGCCATGAGTTGCGTCATTGAGTCCCCCTTTTCGATGAGCAAGTGTTGAGCAGAGAAGCGGGTCAACCGGAGTGTGGTAGCCGTTCTTTGCCGTTTGAGCCATGATTGCGATGGATCCGGCGGTCGCGGAGCCTGCGCCAGGCGTTTCGGAGACAGGTCACATCTCCCTGGCTCAATCCCAACCCGCGAATAAGCAGCGTCTTGTCGGTGATGTCGAGCGCCGACTCGATATCACCTCTCTTGACGAGCGTATCGAGCAAATCAAAATCCAGTTCCTGCGCATTCAGCAGGGGCAAAGGCAAGCTATCAGCTTCATTCGGCTCTAGTTCGAGCACGCCCCCACCATAACTGCGTCCGGTGATCTCTGCGAACGCAAACGTTAGAGAATTGAGAAACGCTGCAATAATCGCTTGCCACGGCCGCGCCGTGTGAAAACGGACACGATGAATCGTATCTGTGCTTGTAGCCCCGGTCAGGTTCAGGATCATTTTGGGAAAACTATGCACCTGGCGCAACATAAATGCATCTGGTGTCCAGACCGAGGGGACGACATACCAATGTTTCCGAATGCGACATTTATACCCTTGATGCGCGCCTTGCTTTTCCCCCGCCAAGATATAATTTTGCACGGCATCCGGGAGTTGGCCCAATGGGACATCTGGCAGGCTCAACAAACGTGCGGGGCGTTGTTGGGAGGTGTTCGCAGCCAGATCATCTTGCGTGAACTGGATGCCTGAAAGATGCGCCGAGCGCGTAACGATGGGCTGTGTATGATCCATCAACGCCGCGGCCGTCGCTTGTTCTTCGGTCAACACGAAAAATTCGTTCAAACCGGTCACAAGTCCGACATCTACACTCATCACTTTGCTGGCCGGAGTCAGCCGAGGATCCTTTCGGAAGGCCCGCAACAGGTGAAGTTCCGCCGAATCCAGGTAGTATTGCGTCCACTTTTCGCTTGAATGATCCATGTCATTGGCATGATTGCCGGCGAGGCGTTCACCGGAGAATCGGGCCAGGTCATCGGTGTCTGTAAGTTCGATTGTTCGGATTCCGACGCCATCACGGCCGCCGCGCTCGCCT
>CAZYHE010000268.1:0-6556 GCA_964647225.1 uncultured Anaerolineales bacterium | reverse complement strand
CGCGTGCCCGATTACGAGTTCCGCGCCTGGGTGCAGACGATTGACCGCTGGGAGCACGAGGGGATGGACATCCCGTCGCTGGTCGGGCTGGGCAATCGGACGGGCTACCTGGAACACTACTTCGGCACGGACGACGCCGAGTACGGCCCCGGCCTGAGCGTCAACGTGCGCCTGCTGCCGGGCTTCGAGCCACAGGTGATCGAGGAGCGCGGGGAGAATTGGGTGATCCAGGATGCCGACGGCGCGCTTTCCGAGCAGCTCAAACCGGAGTTCGGCGCATCCATCCCGCGCTACATCCGCTACGCCATCCAGACCCGCGCCGATTGGGAACGGATGCGCGACGAGCGGCTCGATCCGGGCCAGCCCGACCGCGTGCCGCCGCACCTCGACGCGCTGGCGCGGCGCTTCAACGCGGCCGACTACCCCATCACGATCCACGTCGGCTCGCTTTACGGCTGGCTCCGCAACTGGATGGGGGTCGAAAACCTGTCGCTGATGCTTTACGACGACCTGCCGCTGGTCGAAGAGATGATGGAGCACCTGACCCGGCTGACGCTGAGCGTGTTGGAGCGGCTGGCCGGCCACGGGCTGCGCATTGACCGCGCCGACTGGTGGGAGGACATGTGCTTCCGGTCGGGGTCGCTCCTCTCCACCAAGCTCTTCGCCCGGCTGATGGTGCCGCGCTACAAGCGGATCACCGACTTCCTGCGGCAGGAGTTCGGCACGGAGTTCAACCAACTCGACTGCGACGGCAACATCCACCAGCTTGCGCCGCTCTGGCTCGACGGCGGCATCAACGTGATGTTCCCCGTCGAGGCCGCGCACACCGATCCGATCCGCCTGGCCGGGCAGCTTGGCACGCGCGGCATCCAGCGCGGCTCGTTCGACAAGCGCGCGCTGATCGAGGGACCGGCCGCGATTGACGCCGAACTGGCGAAGCTGCGGCCGCTCGTCGAGGCCGGGGATGTCATCCCGCACACCGATCATCTGGTCCCGCCGGATGTATCGTTCAGTAATTATGTCTACTATCGGCGCAAAAAACTCGAGCTGATTGGCAAACCGTGGCGCGAGCCGGGGGTGCAAGCCAAACCTGGGCAAGTCCGGGATTGGCGGCTGCTCGGCCCGTTCGACAATACGAACAACGCCGGTTTCCACGCGGTCTTGCCCCCGGAAATGAACGTCGGGGCCGAGATGGCCTATTCCGGCAAAGATGGCCGCCCCCTCCGCTGGCAGCCGTATCACAATCCCAACCCGTCCGGCTACATCAACCTGGCCCAGGCGATCAGCGCGGAGCCGTGGTGCGTGGCGTATGCCGCGTGCGAAATCTACGCGCCAGAGGAGCGGGCCGGCTGGTTCGACTTCGGCAGCGATGACGGCCTGAAAGCCTGGCTGAACGGCGAACCGATCATCAGCAAGGACGCTTATCGCATCGCCGCGCCCAGCCAAGACCTGGTCCCGGTGCGCCTGCGTCCCGGCTGGAACGCCGTTCTGTGCAAGATCGGCCAGGCCGAGGGGGAGTGGGGCTTCCACCTGCGCGTGCTGGATGAAACCGGTCGCGCCTGGCCACAGTTGACGCAGGGAAGGTAAGCGGCGTCGTGACCAATCTACCAGTTTACCAATCTACAGATCGGCAGGAACCATTCATGCCCGAAGCACCCTTGCACTACCAAACCATCGCCGAGTTGGCGCAGCAAATCCAAGCCCGGACGCTCTCGCCGGTCGCGTTGACCGAGCACTTCCTGGCGCGCATCGCCGCGCTGAACGGGACGCTCGGCGCGTTCCGGCTGGTGCTGGCCGAACGGGCGCGGGCCGAGGCGGAGGCGGCCGAGGCCGCGCTGCGCGCCGGTCGGACGGTCGGCCCGCTGCACGGCATCCCCTACGCGCTCAAGGATCTGTTCGACGTGCGGGGCGCGCCGACCACGGCCGGCTCGAACCTGCTGGCCGACAACATCGCGGCCGAAGATGCGCCGGTTGTCACGCGGCTGGCGCAGGCGGGGATGATCCTGCTCGGCAAGACGATCACGGTGCAGTTTGCGTTCGGCGGGGTGGGGATCAACCACCACCACGGCACGCCCCACAACCCCTGGCACGCGACGCCCTATGTGCCCGGCGGCTCCTCCAGCGGCTCGGCGGTGGCCGTGGCCGCGGGGCTGGCGCCCGTGGCGCTCGGCACCGACACGGGTGGCTCGGTGCGCATCCCCGCGGCGCTCTGCGGCGTCACCGGGCTGAAGACGACCGTGGGCCAGGTCAGCCGGGCGGGCGTCTTCCCGCTCAGCGCCACCCTCGATTCGGTCGGCCCGCTGGCGCGCACCGCCGGGGACGCCGCGCTCATCTATCAGGCCATCCGCGGCCGCGATGCGCGTGACCCGTCCACCGTGCTGCTGGAGCAAGACGTGCTGGCGGGGCTGGGCGACGGCGTGCGCGGCCTGCGCCTGGCTTTCGCCGAAAGCGTCTTCTGGGACGGCGCAGACCCGGAGGTCGCCGCCGCGGTGCGGGCCTGCGGGCCGGTCTTCGCCGGTCTGGGCGCGCACGTCACGCGCATCGAATTCGCCGAAGCCGCGGAGACGGAGCGGCTGAACCCGCGCGGGATCATCGGCAGCGCCGAGTGCTACGCGGTGCATCGCGCGCGGATCGAGCGCCACTTCGCCGACTACGACCCGATCGTCGGGACGCGCATCATGGCCGCCAAGCAGATCAGCGCGGCCGATTACATCAACACACAGTGGAAGCTGACCGATCTGCGCGCCCGCGCGGTGCGAGCGCTGGCCGACGTGGACGCCCTACTCGTGCCCACGACGATGATCCCGGCCGTGCCCGTCGCCGAGGCGGATGCCAGCCTGGAGATCTATGCCCAGCACAACGCGCGCTACCTGCGCAACACCTCCATCGGCAATGGGCTGGGGCTGTGCGGCCTCTCGGTCCCGTGCGGCTTCACCGCGGCGGGCCTGCCGATCGGCCTGATGATCTACGCCAAGCCGTTCCAGGAAGAGATGGCCTTGCGCGCCGGCCACGCCTTCCAGCAAGCGACCGACTGGCATCGCCGCACACCCAATCTACCAATCTACTAATCTACCAATCTACCAATTTCCCATTTCACCAATCTACCAACCCAGGGAGCACACCATGAAATTCTTTCTCGATAGCGCCATCACCAGCGAGATCGCCTACGCGCTCGACATGTACAACATTGACGGCGTGACCACCAACCCGCGGCACGTGCAGGCCTCGGGCAAGCCGTTCCTGGCGGTCGTCCAGGAGATCGGCAAGATGTTTGCCGGCACGGATAAGCCCGTTTCGGTCGAGGTCAACCCGCACCTGACCGACTGGCGCGCGATGGTGGCCGAGGGCGAGAAGTTGGCCGCGCTCTGCCCCAACTTCGTCATCAAGCTGCCCGCCACCGAGCCGGGCTTCAAGTCGGTGGCCGTGCTCAAGGAGAAAGGGATCCGCTCGAACCTGACGCTGGTCTTCTCCGCGTCGCAGGCGTTGCAGGCGATGCGCATGGGCGCGGCGTTCGTCTCGCCCTTCATCGGCTGGAAGGAGTCCAACGGCGAAGACTCGGCGCGCTTCATCCAGGATGTCGCGGCGATCCGCGACAACTACGGCTTCGCGACCGAGATCATCGTCGCGGCGGCGCGCACGGGCCACCAGATCGTCGAATCGGCCGTGGCCGGCGCCGATATCGTGACCGCGGGGCTGGCGGTGTTCAAGGATTCGTTCGATCATCCGTACACGGCCAAGGGGTTGAAGCTGTT
The DNA here is from genome assembly GCA_964647225.1 of uncultured Anaerolineales bacterium. Classification (GTDB taxonomy): domain Bacteria; phylum Chloroflexota; class Anaerolineae; order CG2-30-64-16; family CG2-30-64-16; genus CAZYHE01. The sequence goes on along the minus strand of CAZYHE010000268.1, from coordinate 2,804 downwards.
CCAGGATTTCTGGGATCAGACAAAGTACGAGTGAAACGTGGTGCGTATTGCGTAGTGCGTATTGCGTGGCCCTGGTTGCGTTGACATCGCATGAGGCATCGTATATGATGTGATGCAGGAGGAAACGATGGCACGCTATCCGCTGAGTCTACCGACGCAATTGAAGCAAGAAGCCGAGACGCTGGCCGAGCAGCAGGGCGTTTCACTGAACCAGTTCATCCTGTGGGCCGTGGCCGAGAAGGTGGGCAGCCTGAACAACAAGCTGGATGATCCGGCCTTCCCGCAGATCACCTATCGCCGCGGCGCCGCTGGTGTTCCCACGCCTGTGCTGCGTGGCACGGGGATTCGGGTACAGACAATAGTCGCTGCGACGACAAACTGGGGTTTGACGCCAACCCAAATCGCCGAGGAATACGACATCCGCGAACATCATGTTCGGGAAGCCCTGGCGTTTTACGAAGTCCATCGCCCCGAGATTGATGCCAACATTGCGGAGGAGGCGGCGATGGAAGCGAACGCGCCGAAGGGCCATGTCTAGCCCTCGCCTGCACCTGGATGCCGACACAGCGCGAAAAGCCCTCCAGTCGGCGTTGATCGCACGCGGTCACGATGTGACGCGCACGCCCAACGAATGGATGGCGTTCGATGCCGATGATGAGACGCAACTGCTCGGCGCAACAGCGCACGGACGTTGTATCCTGACCTTCAATGTCGGTGATTTCATACGGCTGAGCAGCCGTTATCCCAACCACGCGGGTGTCATCCTGGCGCATCAGTCGTGGTCGCTCTCCGCCTTGATCACCGCCCTCGACCGCCTGCTTTCGATCAGCAGCGCCGAGGAACTGGTCGGCCAGGTGCGCTGGCTGAGCGAATGGCGGTGAGATACTAACTTCACGAGGAAAACTTATGCAAATCGGTATCCAAACCCGCCCCTGGGGGCCGGAAGCCAACCGGCAGCGGTTGCCGGCCGTGCTGGCGGATGTGCAGGCCGCCGGCTATGACGGGATCGAGATTGGCGCGCAGCATCTCGATATCAGCCAGCCCGCGCCGTTCCGGCGATTGGTGGCCGACCACGGCCTGGCGGTCGCGGGCATCCACGTGGGCGGCGAGATTTGGAATCCGCAGGCGGTGCGGGATGCGCTGGCCCGTCTGGAGCAGACAATGGCGTTTGCTGCAGCGGCCGGCGCGCCCCACCTCTGCTTCAGCGGCGCGCTGAAACAGGGCAAGACGGCCGAGGAGCTGGCCCGCACCGCCGCGAACCTGAATCGCATCGGCGAGCTGGCGGCCGGTCACGGCCTGCGCCTGGCCTACCACAACCACTATTGGGAGATCGAGCAGGAGTGCCGCGAACTGCGCTTCCTGGCTGAGCACACCGACCCGGCCAATGTCGCCTTCCTGCTGGATGTAGCGTGGGTGCTGCGCGGAGGCGGCGATCCGGTCGCGGTGGCGCGCGAATTCCTGCCCCGCATCGCTTATTTCCACCTGAAGGACACGCGTGGGACGGAGTGGCTGGAACTGGGTGAAGGCGATGTGGATCTGCGCGGGGTGATCGAGGTGATGCGTGGCCGCGATCTGCCCTGGGCCGTGGTGGAACAGGACGAGACGCAGCGCCTGCCGGTCGAAAGCGCCCGCATGAGTCGCGCATATCTGCGGCGCCACTTCACGATGGCTCACGGATGACACGGATGAACACGGATTCCTCCTCCGCCTCAACCTCAGCCTCGCTCCGCGTCTGCGTCGTCGGCTGCGGCATGATGGGCACGATCCACGCGCAGCGGTGGAACGCCCTGCCCGACGCGCGCGTGGTCGCGGTCGTGGATATCCAGTCCGACCGGGCCGGGCGGCTGGCCGGCGACTGCGGGCTGGATCGGTGGTATCTGGACTACCGCGAAGCGGTCAGCCGGGACGATGTGAACGTCGTCTCGGTCTGCATCCCCACCTGTCTCCACGCCGAAGTGACGGTCTTCGCCGCGGAGCACGGCAAGCACGTGCTGTCAGAGAAGCCGATGGCGCTGACGCTCGAAGGCGCGGACGCGATGATCGCGGCGGCCGAGCGCAACCGGGTCAAGCTGGGCATCGGCTTCATGCGGCCCTATTCGCCGGTGCAGGAGCAAGTGCGCGCCTGGCTGGCGGAGGGCAAGCTCGGCCGGCCGCTGGCCTATCATTCGCTGGATGCCCGCGAGCTGCGGCCCAAGCGGGAGATGCACGACGCCAACGCCAACGGCGGCCCAGTGATTGACATGGGCGTGCATCTGTTCGACGGCTGGGCGCGGCTGTTCGACGCCGAACCGGTCGAGGTGTTCGCCGTGGGCCACAAGCTGGCCGCGGGCCGGCCGGAGATCAGCTACATCCGCGAGGTCGCCGTGGACACGGCCACCGTGGTCGTGCGCTATGCGTCGGGCGACACCGGCACGTTCGTCTGCTCGTGGGGTCTGCCGCCCGGCGTGGTCCCGCCCGGTGGCCCGGACATTCTCTTCGGCCCGCTCGGCGCGTTGCACCTGACTTACGGCGCGACCCATCAGGAAGCGCGGTGGCTGCGCGAGGGCGGCGCGTGGGAGACGATCGCCACCTGCGACGAGGACATGTATCAGCGCGAGATCGCCAGCTTCGCCCGCTGCATCGTGGAAGATCTGTCGCCGGTGGCCGGCGGCGCAGCCGGAAAGACCGCGCTGCGCGTGGCGCTGGCCGCGATTGAGTCCATTCGGACAGGTCAGCCGGTGCGCTTGAGCTGACAGATCGCAGCCGCCTTGGAACGGTGATCCTGTGTGCGCTCACGTCGAATCTCAAGCGCGCCATGTCTGCGG
>CAZYHE010000267.1:3226-6570 GCA_964647225.1 uncultured Anaerolineales bacterium | reverse complement strand
TAGTGACCATGGGATCTATATCCTCACTCTTGATGTCGTTGAGCGTTTATGCTGGGTCATTATACACCCTTCAGGATATTTTCACAGAATACGCGCGGCTCTCACGGTTTTGGCCGCGCGGCTCGATTTTCCAGTGCATCTCAGTTGTGATATACTTCCGATCAGAAACTAGAGTTCCATTTTAGGATAGCTCTATGCGCTTCGAATGGAATGAAACCAAGAACCAGATCAACATCGGCAAGCGCGGCTTTGACTTCGCCGATGCGGAGATCGTCTTCGAGGGGACGACGTTCACCTTTGACGACGATCGTTTTGACTACGGAGAGGAACGGTTTATCACTTTGGGCATGCTCGCCGGTGAGTTGGTGGTTATCGCTCATACCGAGCGAGGCGAGAACGTGCGGATTATCTCCATGCGAAGGGCGACCAAATATGAACAAAGACTCTACTACGATAGTTTCAGGGACTGATTGGGATCGCGTGGCAGCCATGCAAGATGCGGATATTGACTTCTCTGAAATCCCCGAAGTCACGGCCGAACAGATGGCGCGGGCACGATTGCGCGTGGGTGGGCGACCGGTGTCAAAGGGTAAGGTACGCGTTGATGTGCTCTTGGATGCCGCGGTGGTGGCGTATTTCAAGGCCCAGGCTGGTGAGCAAGACTACCAAATGCTCATTAATGAAACGTTAAAGAACAAAATGCACGACCGCGACCTGGAGCCGACCTTGCGCCGCGTGATTCGCGAGGAGTTGGCTACCGCGCGATAGTTGTCGTCTCCATGTGGGTCACAGCCGTATAATCTCAATATGCGCCGTATCCCGTGGCCGCCGCGTGTCGCTGCTCTCGGTCAGTAGCGCCAGGCGGGCCGCGATGCCGTGGGCGTCCAGCCAGTCGGCCGCATAGCCGGCCCAGCTCACGGCCTGTTCGGGGCACGAGATCGGGTGGACGCCCCGCGAGAAGACCAACGCCTGGGCGGTGGTCTCTCGACAGCAGACCGCCACGATCCACGTCGGCAGGTCGAAGCGCGCCAGCCGCCGGACGCTGGCGCCGCTGGTGGTGACGCCGAAAATGATGTCTGGCCCCAACGCCTCGACCGCCCGGTAGACGCTCAGGCTGATCTCGTCGTCATGCGCCAGGCGGCCGGCGGCCCGGCTGGCCTCCAGCAGCGGCACGATCGGGGTCATGGCCGCGTGCTGCTCGGTGTACCGGGCAATGGCCGTCATCGCGGCGACCGCGTCGGCCGGGAATTGCCCGATGGAGGTTTCGCCGGAGAGCATCACGCAGTCGGTCCCGTCAATGATCGCGTTGGCGACATCGGTCACCTCGGCGCGGGTGGGCCGGCGGTTGGTGATCATGGATTCGAGCATGTGGGTGGCGGTGATCACCGGCCGGCTCTTGAGGCTGGCGCGCTGGATGATCTGTTTCTGGACGACCGCGATGCGCTCGAACGGGATCTCGACGCCCAGATCGCCACGTGCCACCATGATGCCATCCGCGTGATCGAGGATCTCCTCCAGGTTGTCCACCGCCCGCGCTCGCTCGATCTTGGCGATGATGAACGGCGCATATCCCAGTTCGGCCGCGGCTCCGCGCACCGCGTCGAGATCGGCGCCATCCTGCACGAACGATTGGCTGACCGCGTCCAGCCCTTGCTCGGCCGCGAACCGGAGGAACTCACGATCCTGCGCGGTGAACGCGGCGATGCCGAGATCAATGCCGGGGAAGTTGACCCCCTTGCGCGACCGCAGCTCGCCTCCCACCTGCACCACGCAGCGCACCTGGCTGGCCGCCACCTCTCGGACCTCAAGCTGGATGTACCCGTCGTTGATGTAGATCGCATCGCCCGGCTTGACGGCCCGGGGCAGCCCGGCGAAGCCCATCGAGACGCGGCCGGCGTCGCCCAGGAAGTCCCCGACCTCGATGATGAACGGCTGGCCACGCTCGAGCATGACCGGCTCGCGTTCCAGCTTGCCGATCCGCATCTTGGGACCGGGCAGGTCGCCCATGATCGCGACGCGCTCGCCGCAGGCGGCCGCGGCGGCCCGGACGTTGGCGATGGCGCGGCGATGGCCCGCCAGGTCGCCGTGCGAGAAGTTGATGCGCGCCACGTTCATGCCGTTGGCGATCAGCGACTCCAGGATCGCTTGCGATTCGGTCGCGGGGCCGATGGTGGCGACGATCTTAGTCTTTTTGCAGTTCACATTCATGGCCTCATTCTACCGCAGAATGAGCAGAAGGGCACAACTTGGGGGATCGGCATGTGTCTGGTATGATAGCGGTCAGATCACACGATTCTTCGTGCATGAGGTCAAACGAATAGATGAATCCATACGATGCCCCTCCTCCCAAGGAAAAAGAATACACTCCCTACGTCGTGTTCCAGCCGGCCTCGGTGCGCGGCCTGCAGCGGGGCGTCAATGCCCTGGTGGGCGTTTTGCGCCCGACCATGGGGCCGCTGCACGGTATCGTCGCCATGACCAAAGTCGTCGGCAGCGGCGTGCCCGAGATGCTGGACAGCGGCGGGACGATTGCGCGCCGTTTCCTCCAACTGCCCAACCGCGATGCCGACATGGGCGCGATGTTGGTCCGGCACATCGTATGGCGGCAACATGAGCGCGAAGGGGATGGCACGGTCCTGTTGGCGGTGCTTTTCCAATCCATCTTCAACCAGGGCGTCACCTATCTGACGGCCGGCGGCAGCGCGATGCCGTTCCGGGGCTACCTGGAGCAGGGCGCGCGCGTCATCCTGGCCGAGTTGGCGCAGATGGCGCGGCCTGTGGAAGGGCCGGAGATGCTGGCCCGCGTGGCCGAGTCGGTCTGTTTCGAGCCGGCCCTGGCGCGCATGTTGGGCGAAATCTTCGACATCATCGGCGAGTACGGCCGCCTGGAGCTGCGCGAAGGCCGCGGCTTCGAGCCGGAGCGCGAATACGTCGAGGGAATTTACTGGGATGGCGGGCTGCTGTCGCGGGCGATGATGGCGCCGATGGAGCGCACGACCCCGATGCCCGGCTCCCGGCCCAGCGACAAGGCGGTTTTGCGCGCCGAGGCCGAGAACGCCGCAGTGCTGCTGACCAACTTCGACATTCAGGACCCGGAAGACCTGGTCCCCGTGCTCCGCGCCGCGTTGGACGCCGGCCACAAGGCGCTGGTGATCGTCGCCCGCAACTTGTCGGACGCCGCGACCAGCCTGCTGATGGCGAATCGCGACCCGGAGAGGCTTTGGATCTTTGCGGTGAAGTCGCCCGGCCCCGGCTCCGATGATGAAGCGGACGGGTTGGATGACATGGCGCGCCTCACCGGCGCCACCCCCATCGTGAGCGGGGCCGGCGAGACGCTGTGGAAT
>CAZYHE010000267.1:0-3126 GCA_964647225.1 uncultured Anaerolineales bacterium | reverse complement strand
GTGCGGGGCGCCATGCTCGAAGGGGTGTTGCCCGGCGGCGGTGTGGCGCTGTTGGCCTGCCAGCCGGCCATCGAGCGTCTGCTGAAGGAAGCTACCACCCCCGACGCTCGCGCCGCGTTCCGCATCCTGCACCGCGCGCTCGAAGAGCCGATGCGCGTCTTGATCGAGAACGCCGGCCACGATCCGAGCGCGATCATGGCGCAAATCCGCCATGCGCCGGCGGGGGTTGGCTTCGATGTCTTGGCCGGTGAATTGGCCGACATGGCCGCGACCGGCGTCTTCGACGCGGCCTCGGTCTTGCACCAGGCCGTCCTGACCGCCGTCACCAGCGCCGGGCTGGCGCTCACTACCGATGTCCTTGTCCACAAGCGGAAGCCGACACAGGAGTTCAACCCGTGACGCTCGATCCTAACGAAGAACTGATTGAAGGCGACATGAGCGACGCCGGCGACGTGGTCTACGCGCTGGCCGTGCCGCCGACCTTTGCCCGCGATGGTCTCTGCTTTGCGGCGCGGGCTGCGGGCCTGCACCGCTCGACCGACGGGGGCGCGACCTGGCAGCCCACCTATGGCAGCCTGGGCTTGACGGAAGCGCTCGCCACCCCGGCTGCGGCCATCTCGCCCGACTTCGCTTCCGATCACACCGTCTTTGCGGGTGTGGCCGGCGCGATCCTGCGCTCCCACGATGCGGGCGAGACGTGGTATTTCAGCATGTTGCCATCGCCCCCTCCGGTCGTTTCGTGCCTGGCCGTTTCGCCCGACTACGTGCGCGACGGGGTCATCTTCGCCGGGACGATGGAGGACGGCGTTTTCCGGTCGTCCGACCGCGGCGACCATTGGGTGCGCTGGAATTTTGGCTTGCTTGATCTGCACGTGCTGGCGCTGGCCCTTTCTCCCGGCTTTGCGCAGGATGAAACCCTCTTCGCGGGGACGGAGAGCGGCATCTTTCGCAGCACGAACGGCGGTCGGGCCTGGCGCGAGGTGTCCTTCCCGGAGGAGTGCGCGCCCGTCCTCAGCCTGGCAATCTCCCCCGCCTTCAAACAGGATGGGCTCTTGTACGCCGGAACCGAGGCGCACGGCCTGCACGTGACGCAGGATCGCGGGCGCACCTGGGCGCGGTTGGGCGAGGCGGTGTTGGGGGACTCGGTGAATGCGATCGTGCTGGATGCCGCCGGCGGAGACGCGGCCCCGGCGCTCCTGGCCGTTTCATCGGCGGGCATCTTCATTTCGGGCGACGCCGGCCGTTCCTGGGCCGAGTTCGCCGCAGACGTGCCCGAAGAAGAAGCCGTGGTGGCGGTCGCCGCGCCGGACGGCCTGCAGACGGGCGCGGCGCTGTTGTTGGGCCTGTCCAATGGTGAGGTGGTGCGGGCGGCCTTATGCTAGAGCCCGCTCGCTCGGATGTGCCAGGGTTGCCGTATCCAAGTGCGAGGCGTTTATGAGTAACCTCTTCGGTCGAAAGGAACCTCCGAAACCGCTAGTACCAGCGCCGAGTTTTCCGCGGGTTGCTCCTCTCGCTGCTCCTGCGCCAGTCGTTCCAGATGTCAGCGCGCCGCCGCCTGATATGGGAATAGATCCGCAGGAATGGGATCGCGTGCTACATTGGGCCGTTGTCGAGGCGCTTGCCAATTTGCCGGACTCGAATGCGTTGGAGCGCAACGCCGAGACCCTGCAAAAGATACACCAGTGTCTGACTGAACTAGCGTTGCCCGATGTGTCATTGACTGCCGATGACAAACAGTTGCTGGAGCGCCAGGTCATTGACGAATTATTCGGGTTCGGCCCGCTTGAGCCGCTGCTCAATGATCCGACTGTCTCCGAAGTCATGGTGAACGGCCCAGAGCACGTCTTCATCGAGCAGCGTGGGCATCTGATCCAAACCTCGGTCAAGTTCGATGACGACGCGCACGTGTTGCGCATCATTGAACACATCATCCAGCCGTTGGGGCGGCGCGTTGACCGCAAAACCCCGATGGTGGATGCCCGTCTGCCTGACGGTTCACGCGTCAATGTCATCATCCCGCCGGCCGCGATTCGCGGCCCCACCATCACGATCCGCAAATTCTCTCAAAAGAAGCTCCAGATCGAGGACCTGATTCAGTTTGGGTCGTTGACATCTCAGATGGCTGAATTCTTGCGCGCCTGTGTGGTCACGCGGCTGAACATCGTCGTGGCGGGCGGCACGGGCTCTGGCAAGACCACGCTGCTCAACGTGCTCTCCAACTTCATCCCGGACGATGAACGGGTCGTGACCATCGAAGACGCTGCGGAGTTGCAACTCAACAAACCGCATGTGGTATCCTTAGAGGCTCGGCCGGCGGATCCCGATGGGACGGGGCGGGTCACCATTCGTGAGCTTGTCGTCAACTCGTTGCGCATGCGGCCCGACCGGATCGTCGTCGGTGAAGTGCGCAGCGGCGAAGCCCTGGATATGCTTCAGGCGATGAACACCGGGCATGATGGCTCGCTCACGACGGTCCACGCCAACACCCCGCGCGATGTCATCTCCCGCCTGGAGACGTTAGTGTTGATGGCGGGGATTGACTTTCCCATCAAGGTCGTGCGCGAGCAGATTTCGAGCGCCATTGACCTGATCGTCCAGCAGGCCCGCTTGCGTGATGGATCGCGCAAGATCACCAAGATCACCGAAGTGCAGGGGATGGAAGGCGACGTGGTCGTCCTCCAGGATATTTTCCGCTTCACCGAGAAGGGGCTGGATGGGAACGGCAAGGTGATCGGGGAGATGCTGCCGGCTGGGGTGCGCCCGAAGTTTACGCCGCGTCTGGAAGCGGCCGGGTTCAAGCTGCCGCCGGAGGTCTTCATGGCGGGTGGATTCGATGCGCACCCGCCCGCGCCCCCGCAGCGGCGGTAGCGGAACCGATACACGGCGCACAGGCTCGGTGTGCCCCGTACAGCGCCCGTGCGCCGCGTACAATTCGTGTACGCTGCGCACAGCATTGGTGCGACAGGCACGGCGAGTGTGCGGTATGCACGGCATCTGTGCGCCGGATACAGGCCCGGTGCGCTACATTCGATACGCCACCACAATCCACGCGCCGGCCAGCAGCGTGATGATCCCCTCCCCCAGCCCGATCGCCAACACGGTGCGGTCGGGCCGGGCGCAGTGGCG
>CAZYHE010000266.1:0-6618 GCA_964647225.1 uncultured Anaerolineales bacterium | reverse complement strand
GCAAAGCGAGGAGCAATCCATGTCCCAAGAGTTCTACACCGTGCAGATTTGCGGCCTGACGCGCCACCTGCCGTTGTTCGAGGTCGCGCCGAACGTGCGCATCGCGATCTTCAATATGCTGGGCGACTACGAAGTCGTCGAGGCCATCGCCGACGAGTTGGCCCCGCGGCTGCCCAGAGATGCCGACGCGCTGATGACCGCCGAGGTCAAGAGTATCCCGCTGGCCCACGCGGTGGCCGTGCGGATGCGGCTGCCCTACATCGTGGCGCGCAAGACGAAGAAACCGTACATGGTTGGCGCGGTCAGCGTCGAGGTGCTCTCCATCACCACCGGCGCGCCGCAGACGTTGTGGCTGGATGGCAAAGATCTGGGCTTGGTGCAGGATAAGCGCATCATCCTGGTGGATGACGTGATCAGCACCGGCAGCACCCTGGCCGGGATGCGTAAGCTGGTCGAGGCGGCCGGCGGGCAAGTCATGGCCGAGGCGGCCGCGTTCACCGAAGGCAACGATCCGGCGCAGTGGAAGCACATCCTCGCGACCGGCAACCTGCCGGTATTTCTGGGATAATTATGCTGGAAAAAATCGCGGCCATTGAGCGCCGCTATGAAGAACTGAACGACCTGATGGCGGCCGGGGCCGCCATGTCCGATTCGACGCGCCTGACAGAACTGGCGCGCGAACAGTCCGATCTGGAAGAGATCGTCGGCGTCTACCGGGCCTACCGCGCGGCCGAGACCGAGCTGGGCGGCGCGCAGCTCATGGTCGAGACGGAGACGGACGCCGAGCTGGTTGAAATGGCGCAGGCCGAAGTGGCGCGGCTGGAATCCGAACAAGCGGCGCTGCTGGCGCGGCTGCAACACCTCCTGTTGCCCAAAGACCCGCACGACGATCGGAACGTCATCGTCGAAATCCGGGCCGGCGCGGGCGGCGATGAAGCGGGCCTGTTTGCGGCCGACCTCTTCCGCATGTACCTGCGCTGGGCCGACGGGCACAGCTTCAAGACCGACCTGATGAGTCAGAGCGAAACGGGCATCGGCGGGTTCAAAGAGGTCATCTTCCAGGTGAAGGGCCGCGGGGCCTTCTCGCGGCTGAAATACGAGAGCGGCGTGCATCGCGTCCAGCGCGTGCCCACCACCGAAGCGCAGGGGCGCATCCACACCTCGACGGCCACCGTGGCCGTGCTGCCGGAAGCCGACGAGGTGGATGTGGAGATCGGCCCGAACGATGTGCGGATTGACGTCTTTCGCGCCACCGGGCCGGGCGGCCAGAGCGTCAACACCACCGACTCGGCCGTGCGCGCCACCCATCTGCCGACCGGGCTTGTGGTGAGCTGTCAGGACGAAAAGTCGCAGCTCCAGAACCGCATCAAGGCGATGGCGATCTTGCGCGCCCGGCTCTACCAGATGGAGCAGGAGCGCCTGGCGTCCGAGCGGAGCGAGGCGCGACGCAGCCAGGTAGGCAGCGGCGAGCGCAGCGAGAAGATCCGCACCTATAATTTCCCCCAGAACCGGGTCACCGACCATCGCATCGGCAAGACGATCTATAACTTGCCCAGCGTCTTGAGCGGCGAACTGGACGAATTCATCGAAGAATTGGCGACGACCGAGCAAGCGGAAAGATTGCAGGCGATGGAGGGCGAGGAGTAATTTGAATTTCATCTGGTCTTTAGATCGTTCGTGCGATGTCGGACGGGCGATGCTGGCTGCAATGCGGCGGCTGCGCGAGGCGGGCAGCGACTCCCCGCAGCTCGACAGCGCGGTGCTGATGGCGCACGTGCTTGGCGTCAGCAAAGCGTGGCTCTATGCCCACCCGCACCGCCGGCTCACCGAGGCGGAAATCAGCCAGTATGAGACCCTCGCCCGGCGGCGCATCTGCCAGGAGCCGGTCGCGTACCTCGTCGGCTACAGACCGTTCTATGCCCTCGATATCATCGTCAATCCGCATGTGCTGATCCCGCGGCCCGAAACCGAACTGCTGGTGGAGCGCGCCCTGGGGCATGCCCGGTATCTCGTGGCGCAGGGCCGCACGCCGTTGATCGCGGACATCGGCACGGGGAGCGGCGCCATCGCGACGGCGCTGGCCGTCAACCTGCCACAGGCGCAGGTGATCGCCGTGGATCTCTCGGCCGACGCGCTCGCCATCGCGGCTGAAAACGTCGCGCGACACGGGGTGGGCGACCGGGTGCGGCTCGTGGCGGGCAACTTGACCGATCCGCTGCCCGCCCCGGCCGACATCATCGTCGCCAACCTGCCCTACATCGCCACCCCGGCGCTGCCGAATCTCCCGCCCACCGTGCGCGATTATGAGCCGGTGCTGGCGCTCGATGGCGGGCCGGACGGCCTGCGCGTCTTCCGGGCGTTTTTCGATGGCCTGGCGCGCGCCGGCGCGCAATCGAAGCTGCGTCCCGGCGGCCGCATCTTTCTCGAAATCGGCGCCGATCAGGGCCTGGCCGTCAAATCATTGGCCGCGCTGGCCCTGCCCGGCGCAGAAGTTTCCATCCTGCCCGACTACGCCGGCCTCGACCGGATCGTCGTCGCGGCGACGTGAGTTGAGCGAACCATGCCCTATCGTTTGTTGGCCCTCGATCTGGACGGCACGACCGTGGATGACGGTCAACTGCCGACCCCGCGCGTGCGGCGGGCGATTGCCGCGGCGACCGCGGCCGGCGTACACGTGATCGTGGCGACCGGCCGGCCCTACGTGTCGGCGCGGCGCTACGGCGCGGCCCTCGACCTGTGTACGCCGCTGATCTGTTTCCAGGGCGCGCTGGTCAAAGAATGCGGCGGGGCAGAGCGTACCCTCTTCGCCGAAGCCGTCCCCGCAGCGCCCTTCGCCGAGGTCGTGGCCCTGGCCCAGGCGCGGGGGTTGGAACTCAACATCTACACCGAAGAAACCATCTACCACGGCCCGACCGCCTACTCGCAGGAATTCTATGATCGCTGGTTCGGTCTGGCGACCCAACCCGTGGCCGACCTGGCCGCGACCTTTGCGCGCCTGCGGGCCGAAGCCCGCCCCGTGCTCAAGGGGCTGTTCATCAGCGAGGAATCGGCCAGCAATCAGTTGACCGCGGAGCTGCAAGCCCGCGTCGGCGGCCGGCTGACCGTCATGCGCTCGCACCCGCTCTTCGTCGAAGTGACCTCGCCGAACGTCTCCAAAGGCAACGCGCTGGCCTTCCTGGCCGACTGGTACGGCATCCCGCAGGCCGAGACCATCGCGGTCGGCGACTCCGGCAACGACCTGAGCATGGTCGAGTGGGCGGGCCTCGGCATCGCCGTCGCCAACGCCACCCCCGAAGTCCGCGCGGCCGCGAACTGGATCGCGCCGCCGGTGACGGAGGAGGGAGTGGTGACGGTGATCGAGAAGTTCATACTGAATGCGGAATGATGAACGATGAATTGCTCGCCCGTGTTGAATGTGACGCGATCGCCGAAGGACGTGCCGCCTCATCACTCATCATTCAGCATTCATCATTGGCCGCGGCGGTGGAATTGCTGCGGGCGGGGGAACTCGTCGCCTTCCCCACCGACACGGTCTACGGCGTGGGGGCCATCGCGTGGGACGCGGCGGCCGTCGGCAAACTCTACACGGCTAAGCTGCGCAGCCTCGACAAAGCGATCCCGATCCTGCTGGCCGACCCGGCCGACCTGGCCCTGGTGGCGCGTGACCTGCCGCCCGCGGCGTTGCGCATCGCCGAGCATTTCTGGCCCGGCCCGCTGACCCTCGTCGTCCCGAAGGCCGCGCGCGTCCCGGACGAAGTGACGGCCGGGGGCGACACCGTCGCGGTGCGCATCCCCGATCATCCGCTGGCCCGCGCCCTGATCCGCGCGGCCGGCGCGCCGCTGGCGACAACGAGCGCCAACCTTTCCGGCGGGGCCAGCCCGGCCACCGCCGAAGAAGTGGCCGCACAACTCGGCGACCGCATCGCGCTGATCCTGGATGGCGGCCGCTGTCCGGGCGGCGTGGCGTCCACGGTGGTGGATGTGATGGGGGAAGAGCCGGTCATCCTGCGGCCAGGGCCGGTGACGCTGGAAGAGCTGTGGGAGGTAATCCGATGAAGTACCGCGTCAAACTTGAGAAAACCGATGAAGGCTACGCCGTGTGGTGTCCCGGCCTGCCGGGGTGTTGGTCACAGGGCAAGACGGAAGAAGATGCTCTCGTCAGCATCAAAGATGCCATCGAGACATATCTGGTTACTGTCGAAGAGTTAGCGACGGACAAAGCAACCTACCTGGTTGAAGTGTCGGGCATGGCCTATGCCTAAACTTCCGGGGATCTCCCACCAACGAGCCATCACGGCATTTGAACGCGCCGGGTTTTGGGTGGTTCGACAAGGCAAGCATATCTCGATGACTGACGGGGTGCGGATCATCGTGATCCCCCGCGCCAACCCGATTGATGCATTTACGATGGGTGGGATTATCAAAGATGCGGGGCTTACGATCGAAGAGTTCAAGAAGCTGCTGTGATGGTCTTCTATTACGAAACAGGAGGACCCCGATGTCAAAACACAGGAGCATTCAATGTTAGGCGATGATGAACTCCTGGGCATGATGGCCGATCTCGAATCAGACCGCGTCGAGCGTAAGTCGTCCCTGAGCGATCGCGACAAAATCAGGCAGGCCATTTGCGCGTTTGCGAATGACCTGCCCGGCCATGATCGTCCCGGCGTCGTTTTCGTCGGCGTCAACGATGATGGCTCGTGCGCGCATCTGAGCGTCACCGATGATTTATTGTTGACCCTGGCCGACATGCGCTCCGACGGGAACATCTTGCCATTCCCGATCATGACGGTGCAGAAAAGAACATTGCGCGGTTGCGACGTAGCCGTACTCGAAGTGCAGCCATCCTACAATCCGCCGGTGCGGTACAACGGCAGGACTTGGATTCGGGTTGGGCCGCGCCGCGCCACCGCGACAGCAGAGGAGGAGCGGCGGCTGTCTGAGCGGCGGCGTTGGCGCGATCTGCCTTACGATCAGCAGCCCATGCCGCCGGCGACGATCGCAGACTTAGACCTGGATCTGTTCCGCCGTGATTATCTGCCCGCGGCGGTCGCGCCGGAGGTACTGGAAGAAAACAATCGCGAGACCAAAGAACAACTCGCAGCTTTGCGTTTTCTCACGCCGACCGGTCAACCCAACGTCGCCGCGCTCCTGGTCTTCGGCAAGGACCCTATCCGCTGGATTCCCGCAGCCTACGTCCAGTTTTTGCGTCTGGACGGTACGGATATCACCGACCCGATTCGCGATCAAAAAGAACTGAGCGGGCCGCTGCCCCAAGTCCTGCGCCAGCTTGACGAGTTGCTGAGCCTGAACATTTCGACTTCCAGCGATGTGTCGCTCAGCGCGCGCGAAGTCAAATCGCCAGATTATCCGCTGGTGGCTTTGCAACAACTCAGCCGCAACGCTGTGCTGCACCGCAGTTATGAGTCCACCAACGCCCCGGTGCGCATCTACTGGTTCGCTGACCGCGTGGAAATCTACAACCCCGGCGGTCTCTACGGCCAGGTGAATCAACAGAATTTCGGTCGGCCCGGCATCACCGACTATCGCAATCCACTCCTGGCTGAAGCCATGAAGGTGCTTGGCTATGTTCAGCGTTTCGGCATGGGCATCCCCCTGGCCCGCAAGCAACTTGCCGACAACGGCAACCCGCCCGCCGAGTTCCAATTCGAGGCCACTGGCGTGCTGGCAACCGTGCGGAGGCGACCGTGATCACGATCGCTTTCTTCAACAATCAGGGAGGCGTCGGTCAAACATCTCTCGTCTATCATCTGGCCTGGATGTATGCCGACTTGGGTGTCAAAGTAGTTGCCGCCGATCTCGATCCCCAGGCCAATCTCACCTCGATGTTTCTGGAAGAGGAGCGGTTGGAAGCATTGTGGCCCGACGATGAACACCCGCTGAGCGTCTTGGGAGCCATCAAGCCGATCCTTGAGGGCATCGGCGATGTGGGTGTGCCACACGTCGAGCATATCGCCGATAATATCGGCCTGGTCGTCGGCGACCTGGGGCTTTCGACTTTTGAAGATAAGCTGTCGGATGCGTGGCTGCGTTGCCTGGATGGCGACGAATCGGCCTTTCGGATTATTTCGGCCTTTTATCGGCTGCTCTTGCAGGCTGCCCGCGCCAGAGAAGCCGATGTGATCCTGCTCGATGTGGGACCGAACCTCGGCGCCATCAATCGCGCCGCGCTCATCGCCGCCGAACACGTGGTTATCCCGCTGGCGCCGGATATTTTCTCTCTACAAGGACTGCGCAACCTGGGGCCGGCACTCCGTAGCTGGCGTTCAGCGTGGCAAGAACGCCTCACCAAGAATCCGGATCGTTTGCTGGAGTTGCCGCGGGGCAACATGCGACTCGCGGGCTACATCATCCTACAACACGCCATGCGCCTGGATCGGCCTGTCAGAGCTTACGGACGTTGGATGGAGCGGATTCCGTGGGTGTATCGTCAGGCTGTCCTTGGGGAGAGTGCGCCGGAGATGCCCGGCGCGACCGGCGACCCCCATTCCATGGCGACGCTTACGCATTATCGGAGCTTGATGCCCCTGGCGATGGATGCGCGCAAGCCGATGTTCTCGCTGAAGCCGGCCGATGGCGCCATCGGCGCCCACATGA
>CAZYHE010000265.1:0-6621 GCA_964647225.1 uncultured Anaerolineales bacterium | reverse complement strand
GCCCAACACTTTCGGGTGACATTGCCTTCGCGGCATGTGAAGCTGCGCCAGTCTAACACCACATAGGGAGCCTGCTATGTCTCCAGAACCGATCGCCCTCGTTGTCCACGCCACGCACGAAGCCGGCTTCAAGATCGGCGGCATCGGCGCGGTGTTCGATGGTCTGCTCAGCGCCCCCGCGTACAACGCCGCGGTCGGCCGCACGATCCTGGTCGGCCCCCTGAACCCCTGGAACGGGGCCGAGATGACCCAACTGACCGCGCCCAAAAACCGGCTGGAGATCATCTACTCCTCGCTGCACGGCATCAACCAGGCGCCTGAGGAGTTGGCGGACCGGCTCAGGGGCATCGAGGAGCGGATGTACGTACACTTGCTCTACGGCATGCGCCGGTTCGGCGATGCGCAGCACGAAGTGATCCTGGTGGATGCCGGCGGCATCTCCGGCGAGGTCGTCAACTCGTACAAGTTCCAACTGTGGCAACATTGGGGCCTGCCCTGCCGCCAGTTGGAACGCATCTCCGAGGTCAGCACCTTCCTGAACGCGGCCGAACCGCTCTACGAGGCGGTCGAAGCCGTGACGGCCGACCTGCCCCCGGTGGCCGACCGCTACATCATCGCGCACGAGTGGCTGGGGCTGCCGGTGGTGTTCAGCGCCATCCTGCGTGATCCGAACCGTTACAAGACGGTCTTCTACGCGCACGAAGTCGCGACCGCCCGACTGCTGGTCGAGGAGCATGGCGGCCATGACACCCGCTTTTACAACGCGCTGCGGCTGGGCCAGGCGCAAGGCAACCGCCTGGACGAGATTTTCGGCGATCAAAGCTGGTTCTACAAACACGCGCTGATCCAGCGCGCGGGCGTGTGCGACCGGCTGTTCGCGGTGGGCGACCTGGTGATGGATGAGCTGCGCTTCCTCGGCGGGGTCTTCAGCAGCGCTGGGATTGACCTGGTCTACAACGGCGTGCCATCCGCGCCGATCAGCCTGGATCAAAAGCTGGCAAGCCGCGAACTGCTGCGCCAATACGCCGAAAACCTCTTCGGCTACCGGCCCGACTATATCTTCAGCCATGTCAGCCGGATGGTGCTCAGCAAAGCGTTCTGGCGCGACATCCGGGTGCTGGAACACCTGGAATGGTCGCTGGCCGCGCGCGGGCAGACCGCGGTGCTCTTCGTCGTTTCGACCGCGGTGCCGACGGGCCGTAACCCGGACGATGTGCGCCGCTGGGAGCGCGAGTACGGCTGGCCCGTCGGCCACCGCGCGGACAACGGCGACTTGCAGGGCGCTGAAACAGAGTACTTTTCCCGCGTGCTGGAGCCGTTCCACTGGGGCCGCCATGCGATCCGCGTCGTGTTGCTGAACCAATTCGGGTTCGACCGCGCCCACTGCGGGCTGCGGATGCCCGAAGCCATGACCTTTGCCGACCTGCGCAACGGCGCCGACCTGGAGTTCGGCCAATCCATCTACGAGCCGTTCGGCATCGCCCAGGTGGAGCCGTTGAACGCCGGCGCGCTGTGTGTGGTCTCCAACGTGTGCGGCTGTGTGGGCTTCGCCAACCACGCGGCCGGCGCGCAGCCCACGCCAAACCTGATCGTCGCCGATTACGTCGGCCTGCCGCCCGGCCGCAACCTGTGGAGCGCGTGGGACGCGTTGGGCATCGAACAGACGACGCGCAACCGCATCGAGGCGCACAACAGCCTCTTTGCAGCGCAACAGATCGCCGAGCGGCTGCCGCGGAATGATGAAGATCGTTTGCGGCTGCTGGCTGAAGGCCAACGCGTGGCGCAGGGGATGAGCTGGGACGTGGTGACGCAGAACTATCTGCTGCCCGCCCTGCGGAGGTGTTGAGACCCATGACCCAGGCCGATCCAAGCGCCAGCCTCAGCAGCGGGCGCGATCCGACTCGCGAGCAGATGGTGGAGTTGCGCCGCGAAATCGTCGAGCATTTCAACGACGAGGAGTTGCGCACGCTGTGCTTCGATATCGGCGCGGACTACGAGAGCCTGCCGGCCCAGGGGAAAGAAGGCAAAGCGCGGGAGTTGATCGCCCTCCAGCAGCGCCTGGGACGGCTCGCCGATCTCATCGCCGCCTGCCGCGCGGCCCGACCCAACGTCAAGTGGGATTTTGGCTCCGGCACCCAATCCGAAGGTTTTCAGCCGGTGGGCCGCTGGCAGATGCAGGTCTCCGATGGGTCAGCCTGGCTGATGACCTTCTTCCCGAACGGGGCCTTCATCGGGCAGGGGATCGGGATGTGGTGGGGCGCCGGCGCGCAGGCGGGCGGGGGCTGGACCTTCTTCATCCCCGCGCAGACGCTCCAACTCCAGGGGGCGGTCAACAACACGCTGCCGATCATGCTGGCCCTTGTCTTTCAGCCCGCCCTGGCCTGCGGGCCAAGCGGGCCGGGGGGACAGCAAGGCGGCGGCCACTACGCGTTCGGCAACGATGGCAAGAGCTACGTTTTCACGCGGGCTTGATATCCAGACGCGAGAGAATAGCTCGACACCGCTTGTGCAGCCATCGAGATAGATACGATCCGATGCGATCAGGAGAGCAACTCATGGACATTGCGCTCAGTCCCCCCAAAAAGAAACGGAGTCAGGATCAAGGCATCACGGCGATTTCGGTGACGGGCTACAAGTCGCTTGTCGAAGAACAGCCTATCGAGATTCGCCCACTAACGATCCTGGCGGGCGCCAACGGCTCCGGCAAGTCAAGCGCAATGCAACCCCTGTTGTTGCTAAAGCAAACCCTGGAGGCCAGCTATGATCCCGGTTATCTGCTCCTCGACGGGCCAAATATCCGCTTCACATCAGCGGATCAGTTCCTATCAAAGATACCGGGCAATCCATCAGCAACCCGGTTTAGGGTCTCTGTGCAGGTAGACGCGGCCCAGACGCTCACGCTCGTCTTTCGCCGGCAAGAAAATAGAGGGATCGAGCTTGTAGAGACGTGGCATCAATCGGAAAACGGTGACACTATCCTTAAGCCGGAAATGAGTCACGATGAGATCGTCGCGAACGTCCCCGCGACCGCCGCTTTCCAGCAAAGATTCACCGAACTCGGCAGTGCCACCGAAAAGGATCCATTTCAAGGATGGAAATGGGCGGTAGACCGCAATCGTTGTTTCCTCAGCTTGAGTCTAAACATGAGCGAAAAAGATAATCGGATGGGATCGCTTGGGGGAATCATCAATCCGGCAAATCCATTCGAATCACACATTCGCCACATCATCCACGTGCCGGGGTTACGGGGCAACCCAACGCGGACATATCGCGCCACCGCGGTCGGCGCCGATTTTCCTGGCACTTTTGAAAACTATGTCGCGAGCGTGATCAGTAACTGGCAACAGCACCAGGATGACCGCCTCAGCGAACTCGGCGTCATGCTCGAAATGCTCGGCTTGACATGGAAAGTAGAGACTCGCCAAATAGATGATACTCAAGTCGAGCTCAGAGTTGGCCGCCTGACCCACGGCGAGCGCGGAGGTGCGCGCGACATGGTCAGTATCGCAGATGTGGGTTTCGGACTTTCCCAGATCCTGCCGGTGCTTGCCGCCTTATTGACCGCCCGCCCCGGACAAGTCGTGTATCTGGAACAACCAGAGATCCATCTGCACCCCAAAGCACAGTCGGCCCTGGCCAAGGTATTGGTGGATGCGGCGAACAAAGATGTGCGGGTCATTGCCGAAACACATAGTTCTTTGTTGCTGCTTTCAATCCAGACCCTCGTCGCCGAACAACAAATCGCGACCGATAAGGTCAAGCTCCACTGGTTTAAGCGGCGCGAGGATGGGGTCACGACCATATCTAGCGCCGATCTGGATCAGGCGGGCGCGTATGGAAACTGGCCGGAAGATTTCGCCGACGTGGCGCTCGATACCGAGAGCCGATATCTGAATGCGGCAGAACAGCACCCGGAACCGAGGTAAAATGTCGCAAGGATCGTCGCGCACGATTGTCATTGATGCTTCGATTGCTCGCTCTTCGGGCGGTGAAGATGCGACTTACCCGCTCTCAAGAGACTGTCGGGACTTCTTGAAGGCGATCTTGACGATCTGCCACCATGCCGCGATGTCGCCGGATCTCACGGAGGAATGGAAAAACCATGAGTCGAACTGGGCGCGAAGATGGCGAACCGCGATGGTGGCCCGCAAAAAACTACTGCGGATTCAACCCGCGCTTGATACGACATTGCGCAGCAAACTGGTTGCGCTTGCCGCGACCGATCGTGAAGCAGAAGCGATGTTGAAAGACTGCCATTTACTTGAAGCCGCACTGGCGACAGATCAATGCGTTGCTTCATTGGATGAAAAGGCGCGCGGCCTCTTTGCGGACGCGGCGCAGACCGTAAAGCTTCTGAGCAGGATCAATTGGGTTAATCCAGGTCACGCCCACGAACGTGCGATCGCATGGCTCGAAAGCGGCGCGCCGCCCGACAAGGCCCGGCAGCTTGGCGGTTACGCCTCGATGTGAGATTCTGAGCCGGCACAGACGGCGATCAACAATTCATCTACACCGTCACCCCTTCCGGCAGCGCGCGCTCGTCGTAGTGCGGCTCCAGCACGCCCACGACCGCCTCCAGACAGCGAAGCACTTCGGCCGGGCGCAGGCCTTCGGGCCGGCGGATGACGATCTCACCCCGGCACTGCGACAGCGCGTCTTCGGCCAGGCTGGTGGCGGTGAGCACGATCACCGGGACGCCCGCCAGCGCCGCATCCTCACGCATCGCGGCCAGGATCATGAAGCCGTCCACATCCGGCATGATGAGGTCCAGGAGCAGCAGGTCGGGCGGCTGGTCGCGCAGCGCCGCCAACCCCGACTCGCCATCATACGTCCGGCGCACGGTGTAGTCGCCGTCGCTGGCCTGCAACATGCGCTCGACCAGCCGACAGAACCCCCGGTCATCATCCACCACCAAGATATCATGCGCGGCGTCGTACCGCCGCACCGCTTGCAGGAGCAGCTCCGCAGTGATGGGTTTGATCAGGCAGGCCGCCACCTTGAGATTGTCGGCCACCCAGGCCTGGCTCGGCAACGAGCAGGCGATCACGGGCACCGACGCCGGCACGACCAGCGCGGGTGCGTCTGCGCGGGCGCGCCCCGGCGCGATGTTGACGATGACCGCCTGCGGATGGTGCAAGAGGACCTGTTCGGCCAGCGCTTCGGGCGCGGCGACCTGCATCGCGCGGTAGCCCGCCAGGCGCCGGTCAATCATCGCCGTGACCGTCGCGTCGGGGTCAACGACCAAGATCAGGGGATGTGCGGCGTTGGCTTCGGAGGCGGACGGCTTAAACCGTCGGGCGGGCTGCGCCAGGAGCCGGCCGGTCACAGCGGCGTCGGCCAGCGGCAGGGTGAACGCAAAGGTCGCGCCATGACCCAACTCGCTCTCCACCCAAATGCGCCCGTTGTGCGCTTCGACGAAGTGCTTGCTGATCGCCAGGCCCAGCCCCGCGCCGCCATGCTCGCGGCTCAACGAGCGGTCGGCCTGATAGAATTCATCGAACAGGAAGGGCAGCTTGTCGGCCGAGATGCCCGGCCCCATGTCCGCGACGCTGATGGACACGCCCCGCGCATCGTGCCGCGCTGAGACCCTCACCGAGCCGCGCCCGGTGAAGCGCGCCGCATTCGCAAGCAGGTTCAGCAAGACCTGGCGGATACGGATCGGATCAATCTCCAGCGCCGGCAGGTCTTCGGGGATGTCCGCCTCCAGCCGCACGGCGCGGCCGTGGAAGAGATCGCCGGCCATCGCGATGGTCTCGCGCAGATGCGCCGTGAGCGCCACAAGCTCCTTGTTCAGGACAAACCCGCTGATCTCGAAGCGCGAGAGATCCAGGACGTCGTCAATCAGGTCGAGCAGATGGCGGGCGCTGCGGTAGATTTGGTTGATGTCCTGCTTCAGGATCGGCGGCCAATTGACGTCGCCATACACCTCCGACGACAGGCTCATCACCTCGCTGAAGCCCAGGATGATGTTCAGTGGCGTGCGCAACTCGTGGCTGACGTTGGCGGCGAACTGCTCCTTCATCAGTTGCGCCTCCTCCGCCTGCTTCCGGGCGGCAACCAGCTCGCGCTGTGTCCGCCGCAGCACGATGTAGTTATTATCCAACGCCTTGAGCGCACGCGCCAGCTCCCCTTGCCGGTCACGGGCCAGCTCGAGCGTCTCATCCGCCTGGCGCTGCATGGTCCACGCCCATTCGAGCGCGGTGTAAAGGGTCCGCACGATCAGCCAGGCGAGCACCGCGGCCAGGATCAACGCCAGCAGAAGCTCGGGCAGCGGATAGGCGTGCGTCTGGCGATCCACCAGCCCCGCCGCGGCGATGCCGATCAAGCCCGCGGTGACCAGCTCGCCGCCGGAGAGGATCATCGCATTCACGAAAACCAGCGTCAGCCCGGCGAACGGCAGCCAGGGCGCCGGGTTCGCCCACATTGCGGCCAGCAAGACCGCCGTGAGGCCCCAGGCCACCCAGTGGCGCGCCCAGCGCTGGTGTGCGCGCATCAGCAGCGCGGCGCCGCCGCTGAGCGCCAGGAAACCGACCATCACGGCGACCGATTCGACGCTGATTGCCTGGCGGATGCCGCTGAGCTGGATGCCCAGGATGATCGCGCCGATCACCGGCAGCAGCG
>CAZYHE010000264.1:0-6647 GCA_964647225.1 uncultured Anaerolineales bacterium | reverse complement strand
AATGGCGATAGCTGATATATGGATGGTTGGTGGCGTCGAGTGCTATAGAGATTGTATCTATAGTGTAGGCAGAATCAGCGGCTATCGAGGTGTGCCAGGTATCGCCGTTCTTGGTGGCATACTTGATCAGGCGACGGGTCTCATCGTAGTAGCTGATATGGGGATGCCCTAGGCCATCTAGGGCTAAGGAGGCAAATGCCCCGACGCGAGCCGCCTTGTCAACCGTCTCGGTATGCCAACTGGTCCCGTCATGCCATGCGTAGTATAGGTGATCGCCACCATACGCAATATGTGGACGCCCTAGACCGTCTAGCGCCAGGCGGCGATTACCCACACCGACGAACTGCTTCGGGCAGTCCACGCACTCGATCTGCCAGGATAGCTCTTCTGGCGAGGTGGTAACCGGTGCTGGCGCATCTGGAAACAGCGCGTGCGCAGTGGGATGCCCCCCTGCCAGCACCACAGCCATCATCGCGACGAACCAGCACGCCAACACGATTTGGCGCGCGGGCCCTTTGACGCAGTATCGAATCTGCATGATGCACCTCATTATTACATTATTGCGCCAGGCAGAAGACGGGGGAGGGACTTCTGGCCTGCTGAAACACGGAAAGCTTCATGAACACAGAGACGCAGAGAGCACAGAGAACAGAAATCAGTCCGGTTTTCTCCGCGTCCTCTGCGCCTCCGCGGTGCTTCCTACACCTTCCCCATCCCGCGCAGGTTGTCCAGGCAGCGGGACACAACCTCCAGCGGCGGGTACTTGTAGCTCTCCTGCTCGACGATGTACCATTCCGTCCCGCCCTGCGTCTCGCACAGGTCGAAGACGCGTTGCCACGGCACATCGCCTTCGCCCAGGATCGCCAGCTTGTCGGTCGCGGAGTATTCCTTCAGGTGGACGGTGATCGCGCGGCCGGGGTAGCGCGCCAGGTAGGGGATCGGGTCGCCGCCGCCGTGGAGCGCGTTGCCGATGTCCACCTGCATGATGACATCCTGCCGCGCGTTGCCGAAGAAGGTGTCCCACGGCAGCTCGCCGTCCATCGGCTGGAACTCGATGTAGTGGTTGTGGTAGCCGGTCAGCATCCCGTAAGGCTGGAGCCGCTCGGCGATCTCGTTGAAGATGCCCGCGGTGCGCTGCCAGGCCGCGCGCGAGTTGCGATACTCCTCGGCCAGCCCCGGCACGACCAGGTACTTGTTGCCGAGGATCTGGTTGAACTCGACCGTGCGCGGCAGCGCATCGCCCAGCAGGGTCTCGATGCGGATGTGCGTGCCGCAGCACTTCAGGCCGAGGTCATCGAGCATCGCCCGCAGCTCTTTGGCCGTGCGGTCGTAGTAGCCGGCGAACTCGACGCCGACGTAGCCCATCTTCGCCACCGCGGCCAGCGTGCCCGGCAAATCCGCCGCGCAGTCGTTGCGCACAGAGTAGAGTTGGAGTCCGATTGGGATTGGCATGAGGTTTCTCCTGTTAAGTCCTTGCTGTTGCGCAGGCCGCACGACCATGAATGGATCGTGCTATCAGGCGGCGCCCGGTGAACCGGGCTGGGTCTCGCGTCCCCAACGCGCCGCCGTAACCCGGTTGACCGGGTGTCGCTCGGTAGCCCGGATCATTCATGTCCGGGCGGTCTGATGGTGACGCGGCTCCTGCTCGGTTCGAGCTACGTCCATCTTCATGATGCCATCCGATACTCCGTCCCCGCCGCTTCGATCTCCGCGGCCGTCACTTCGCGGCCGAGATGGCTGGAGAGGAAGATGCCCTCGGTGATGAGCGCGGTTTTGAGGGCGAGGCCAGCGGTGTCGAGCAGGGGGACGCGGCCGAGCTGCGCCCAGATCCAGTGGCGCTGCGAGTCGTCGTAGCCGGCCTCCAGCGGGTTGCACTGATGCCACCGCCAGTCGGCCTGCTTCACGTCGAAGGTCGCGTCCATCTCGATGTCCGAGAGGGTGGTGAAGTAGCCGAACGGGTCCACCCGCAGCCCGGCATGTGAGCCGAACACCCGGTCGCCGTCCGATTTGTCGGCCTGGATCGCCCACGCCTCTTCGATGAAGTAGGTGCGGCCGCCGGCCAGGCGCACCAGGCCCATGCCGAATTCCTCGACGCCGTAGTTGCCGGACGCGCGGCGGTCGGGATAGATGTTGTCGAGCATCTGGTAGGTCTTGCCCGAGACGGTCTCGACCGCCGGGTTGCCCAGCAGCCACATCATCCGGGCGATGTGATAGACCGCCATGTCCACGAGCGCGCCGCCCCCGGCCGCCGCCTTCTGGACGAAGAATTCGGTGCCGTAGCCGTCCACCCACGGCCGGCCGCGGCGGCGGTAGTGCGACGACTTGGCGTAGTAGATCTGGCCGAGTTGGCCTTCGTCAATCAGCCGTTTGGCTGCGCGCGCTTCCGGCGCGTAGATCGTGGCGAGTTGGATGTGCAGCTTCCGGCCTGTGCGCTGGGCCGCGGCGAGCATGGACTTCGCCGCACCGTAGTTCCACGACATCGGCTTCTCGCAGTAGACGTTCTTACCCGCCTCCAACGCAGCGATCGTCACCGGCGCGTGCAGGTGGTTGTGCAGGCAGACGTCCACCGACTGGATGTCGTCGCGCGCCAGCAGGTCGCGATAGTCCAGGTAGATGGCCGGGTTGCCGATGGTCGCGGCCACCCGCTGCGCCTCGTCCGCGCGGATGTCGCAGATTGCTACGATCTCGGCTTCGGGGATTTCTTTGTAGCGTTGGACGTGGTGCTTGCCGATCTGGCCGACGCCGATGATGCCGATGCGAACCTTGTCTGTCATGCTATCTGCCTCCTGACCCAAAATGGGACGCGGACGACGCGGAGAACGCGGATGAAATCTCGGTCTGTCCGCGTCCGCGTTCTCGTCATTCGTCCAGCTTCTTCTCCGCGAACCCCATCGTGTACAAATTGTGATACGCCCCCTGCAACGCCAGCAGCTCGGCGTGCGTCCCCTGCTCGATGATCCGGCCGTGGCTGAGCACGACGATCTGGTCGGCGCGGACGATGGTGCTGAGGCGGTGGGCGATGACGAACGCGGTGCGCCCCTCCAGCAGCCGATCCATGGCGTCCTGGATGATCTTCTCGGTCTGCGTGTCAATGCTCGACGTGGCCTCGTCCAGCACCAGGATGCGCGGGTCGGCCAGGAGGGCGCGGGCGAAGGCCAGCAGTTGCCGCTG
Source organism: uncultured Anaerolineales bacterium (assembly GCA_964647225.1). Taxonomy (GTDB): domain Bacteria; phylum Chloroflexota; class Anaerolineae; order CG2-30-64-16; family CG2-30-64-16; genus CAZYHE01. Next base: position 3,476 of record CAZYHE010000264.1, on the reverse strand, counting down.
GCCCACCGAGAGGCTGGCGCCCCCCTCCTCGACCTGGGTCTGGTAGCCCATGGACATCGCTTCGATGAACTCGTGCGCGCCGATGGCCCGCGCTGCCTCGACGATTTCGCCGTCGGTCGCGTTCAGCCGGCCATAGCGGATGTTGTCCGCCACGGTGCCCCGGAAGAGGAAGGTCTCTTGCAGCACGATGCCCATCTGCCGGCGCAGCGACGACAACTCCACGTCGCGCACGTCGTGGCCGTCAATGCGCAGGCTGCCGGCTTTCACCTCGTAGGAGCGGTTCAGCAGCTTGACCAACGTGCTCTTGCCCGATCCGGTCGCGCCCACCAGCGCGATGAGCTGGCCGGGACGCACGCGCAGATTGACATCCTTCAGGACGGGGCTTTCGGGCGCGTAGTGGAAGTTCACATCGTCGAACGCAACCTCGCCCTGGATCACCGGCATGTCGGGCGCGCCGGGCTTGCTCTCGATCTCGATGGCCCGATCCAGCAGCCCGAAGAGCCGTTCGCCCGCGGTCATCGCCTGCTGCAAGGTGTTGTACCGCTCGGCCAGATCACGCACGGGGTCGAAGAAGCGGCCGATGTACATCACGAACGCGACCAGCACGCCGGCCGTGAACGCGCCGCCGCCCAGCGCCAGCGTCCCGCCGAAACCGATCACCAGCGCCACCGAGAGGGTTCCCAGGAAATCCACGCCGGGGAAGAACATCGCCGAGAGCCGCGCCGCGCGCACCTGCGCCCGGTTGAAGCGGTAGTTGATCTGGTTGACGAATTTGTCGAGGTTCAGCTTCTCGCGCGTAAACGCCTGCACCACGCGCACGCCCTGGATGTTCTCCTCGATGTAGCCGAGCATCCGGCCGTTGTAGTAGCGCACCCGCCGCCAGTTGTCGCGCGCCCGCGCCCGCCACATCGCCGTCAACAGGGCCATGATCGGCAGCACTGAGAAGGTGATGAGCGACAGCCGCCAATCCATCGCGACCATCACGATCACGATGCCGACCAGGGTGAAGAGGTCGGACGCGGTGCCGACGATGGCCCAGGTGACCAACTCTTGCAGCGCGCCCACGTCCGAGGTCATGCGCGCCATCAGCACGCCCACATCGGCCTTGTCGTAGAAGCTCATGGATTGGTGTTGGAACTTCTCGAAGAGGTCGCGGCGCACGCCGTAGATGCTGGATTGCCCCGCCTCGGCCACCATCGCCACCTGCGCGGCGCGTGCGACCCAGCCGAGCAGTTGCGCCAGGAGGAAGCCGGCGATCAGCCAGCGGAGCAGCATCATGTCCCCCTGTGCGATGGCGTTGTCGAGCGCCAACTTGATGATGTACGGGCCGGAGAGCGACGTGGCCGTGATGACGCCCATCAGCAGCAGGGCGATGATCATCTGCCGCGCATAAGGCCGGATATACTGGAACAGCCGGCCCACGATGCGGCCGTCGTAGCCGCGGAATTGCAGGTCTTCGGGGAGGTCGAATTCGACCTGCCCCTCTTTGAAGAGGCTGCGGAAGCGTTGGATGAGTGCGCTCATTTGGACATCTGCCCTGTTTTTAGTTATCCGCCGAATGAATTCGGGGCGAAGGGGCGGCTCGCCGCGAGGTCGGCCTGCGCCGACCGAACGCGCGTCCACGCAGGTGGACGCCCGGCGCGGCGCGCCCCTTAGCCGCGATTTCAATCGCCACTGGCTGCCCCGGCCAATGCCGGTTTCAAATCCGCCGCGCCCGTCGCCGCCGCGATGGAGGCGATGGCCTCTTCCTGGTCGCGCAGTTGCAGGTCGTAAATCTCGCGATACGGTCCGGTCGCCTGCACCAACTCGTCGTGCGTCCCGCGCTCGACGATCCGGCCATGATCCATCACCAACACCTGGTCGGCCGACTTGACCGTCGTCAGCCGTTGGGCGATGACGAACGAGGTGCGGCCGCGCATCAGGCATTGGAGCGCCTGCTGGATCAGGTGCTCCGTCTCCATGTCCACCGACGAGGTTGAATCGTCCAGGATCAGGATGCGCGGGTCCACCAGCAGCGCGCGGGCGATGGCGATGCGCTGGCGCTGGCCGCCGGAGAGGGTGATGCCGCGCTCGCCGACCTCGGTCTCGTAGCCCTTGGGGAACGACATGATGAAATCGTGCGCCTGCGCGGCCTGGGCTACGGCGATCACCTCTTCCTCGCTGGCATCCGGCCGGCCATACGCGATGTTCTCGCGGATCGTCGCGGAGAAGAGCAGGGTGTCCTGCAGGACGACGCCGATGTGGCCGCGCAGCGATTCGAGCGTGACATAACGCACGTCGTGGCCGTCCACCAGCACGCGGCCGGCCGTCACGTCATAGAAGCGCAGGATCAGGTTGATGAGGGTGCTTTTGCCCGCGCCGGTGTGGCCGACGAGCGCCACGACCTGCCCCGGCTCGGCGTTGAGGCTGATATCCGTGAGGGTGGACTGCCGGCCGTCGGCGTACTTGAAATCCACATGCTCGAATTGCACGCGCCCCTGGATCGTGGACAGCGCCGCCGCGTTGGGCGAGTCATGGATCTCGAAGGGGGTGTCGAGCAACTCGAAAATGCGGTCGGCGCAGGCCATCGCCTCGGCGGTCAGGTTGACGATGTTGCCCAGGCGTTGCACCGGGCCGCTCAGCATCAGGATGTAGCTGTTGAACGCCACGAGCGTGCCGAGTGAGAGGGTCCCGGCGACGACCATCGGCCCGCCGAACCAGAAAGTCAGCGCCACGCTGATCGCGACCAGGAAGCCCATGAAGGGCGATGTGCTGCCCCAAAAGCGGATGGTGCCCAGCCGGGTGCGCATGTAGGCGCGGTTGGCCTTGTCGAATTTCTCGATCTCGTAAGGTTCGCGCGCAAACGCCCGCACCACCTGCACGCCGGTCAGGTTTTCTTGCAGCACCGTCGTGACCTGGGCGAAATCTTGCTGCACCTGCTTCCATTTGGGGCGCATCTGGTTCGCCAGGTATTGCACCGAGACGGCCAGCAGCGGCATCGGGATCAACGCCAGCAGCGCCAACTGCCAGCTCATCTGGAGCAGGAGGATGATGATGAAGCCGAGCATCAGCACGATGCTGAGGGAGTCGAGCAGCGCGCCGGCCACGAACCGTTGCAGCGCGCCCACGTCTTCCGACATGCGGGACATCAGTTGGCCGGTCTGCGCGTGCGTGTGGTAGGAGAAGCTGAGGCGCTGGATGTGGTTGTACACCTGGTTGCGCACGTCGTACGACACCATCTGGCCCGACGACTCCATGCCGAAGCGCTGCCCGAACGAGAAGAGCACGCGCGCCGCGGCGACGCCGGCAATCACGAGCGCCATCTGGATCAGAAAGCGCGTGTTTCCGGCCGCCAGCCCCACATCAATCACCTGGCGGATGATCCAGGGAATGATCAGGTTGAGGACGGTCACTGCGGCGATGCAGCCGTAGGTCAGCCCCAGCCGCTTGCGGTGGGGCTTGAGATAGGTCAGGATGCGTAGAAGTGTGCGCACCGG
>CAZYHE010000263.1:0-6650 GCA_964647225.1 uncultured Anaerolineales bacterium | reverse complement strand
CAGGTGATCCTGGAGAAATTCGGCCTGCTGCCGATCACCAGCGACAGCCACTTCGGGGAGTACATCCCGTGGGCCTACGACGTGACCGACCACAAAGGGATCCTGGACTTCTACCGCTTCTACAAGGAATACCTGTCGAACATCCAGCCCAACATCGAGCTGCGGCTGAAAGAGCGGATCATCCCGATCATCGAGGGGATCCTCACCGATGCGGGCTATGTGGAAGAGGCGGTCAACATCCCCAACCAGGGCCTGATCGCCGACCTGCCGGAGTGGCTCGTGGTCGAGGTCCCGGCGGTCGTCAACAAGGACGGCGTGACCGGTCTGCCGCTGGGCAAGCTGCCACACGGCTACGCCGGCTTGCTGATGAACCAGGTGGCCGTCCACGACCTGACCGCCGAGGCGGTGATCCGCAAGTCGAAGGCGGCCGCGCTCCAGGCGCTGCTGGTGGACCCGATCGTGAATCAGTACCACGGGATGGATGAACTGCTGGACACGATGATCGCGTATCAGGAAAAATGGTTGGGATACCTCAAGTAAGGGCCGTTGATTTTTGGACGTTTATGTGTTAGCATTCGGCCATGAACACAGATCGCCTCTTCTACCAAGACCCCTATCTGCGCGAATTCACGGCGCGCGTCAGCGCGCGCCGTGAGATCAACGGCAAGCCGGCCGTGGCGCTCGACCGGACGGCGTTCTACCCCACCGGCGGCGGTCAGCCCAATGACGCGGGGACGCTCAACGGCGTACACGTGTCCGACGTGATCGCTGAGGAGGGCGCCATCTGGCATGTGCTGGCGGCCGAGCTGGCGGGGGATGCCGCTTCCGGCGTGCTGGATTGGCCGCGGCGCTTCGACCACATGCAGCAGCACACCGGGCAGCACATCCTCTCGCAGGCGTTTATCGTCGCACGCGATGCGGAAACGGTCGCGTTTCACCTGGGCGCGACGGCCAGCACCATTGACCTGAACCGCACCGATCTCGGCCCCGACGCGCTGGCGGCCGTCGAGGCGGCGGCCAATCGCGTGATTGACGACGCCCGGCCGGTGACGGCCGCGTTCGTCACGCAGGAAGAGTTGGCACGGCTCCCCTTGCGCAAGCCGCCGAAAGTGACCGAGGCGATCCGCATCGTGCAGGTGGCGGGCTTCGACTGGTCGGCGTGCGGGGGGACGCACGTGGCGAACTCCAGCCAGGTCGGGCTGATCAAGATCGCGGGCGTCGAGCGCCGTGGGGCCGAGCTGCGGGTCGCCTTCCTCTGCGGCGGCCGCGCCCGCGCCGACTATGGCCGGCTGCAAGCGTTGGCGAGCGGCCTGGCGGCCCGCTTCACCTGCGCCCAAGATGAAGTCCCCGACGCGGTGGAGCGACTGGCGCGGGACAACCAGGCCGGCCGGAAGGCGGTGGACGACCTGGAGGCCCAGTGGGTCGAAGCGACCGCCGCGGCCTGGTGGGCCGAAGCCCAGCCCGGCCCAACGAACGCGGGCCGCCGGCTGATCGTCCGGGCGGTGGACGCGCCGGCCGAGCGGGTGAAGAAGTTGGCCCAGGCGTTGCGAAGCCGGCCCGGCGCGGTCATCTGCCTGGGGGCACGCGGGGAACGGCCGCAGCTCTTCTTCGCCCGCGCCGATGATGTGCCGCTCAACATGGGGGAACTGCTGCGCACGGCCGCGGCGGCCGGCGGCGGTCGCGGCGGCGGCCGGCCCGATTGGGCGCAAGGCGGCACGCCGACGAACGCAGGACTCGACGCGGCGCTGGCCGTGGCTCTTGAGAAGGTGAGAATATGAAGGAAATCTCTCCCGGCATCTTAATCGAAACCGACCACCGCGGTGCGAACTACGCCGGCATCGTCAGCGATGTCGGCGTGATCGTGGTGGACACCCCCATGGTGCCCGACCAGGCCCGCGCCTTCCGGCAAGACCTGACGCGCCTGACCGGCGGCAAGCCGTTCCTGTACGTGGTCAACACCGACCACCACCGCGGCCACATCCTGGGCAATCAATACTTCCAGCCCACGCCGGTGGTCGCGCACGAACAGGCCTGGAAACACATGAAGGGGTACGGCGACAACTTCAAACAGCGGGTCATTGACTCGTTCAAGAAGGAGCCGGAGGTGCAGGCGCAACTGACCGATATCCAGGTGATTATCCCCAAAATCACCTTCTCGCACCGGCTGGATATCGTGCGCGGCGGCCGCGATCTGCGCATCATCCGCGTGGGTGGGCACACAGCCGCGACGTGCGTGATTTGGATGCCGGACGAGAGCATCCTCTTCGTCGGCGATGCGGTCTGGGTGGACCAGCACCCCTACATGGCGCAGGCCAATTCCAAAGAGTGGCTCGATGGCCTGACCTACATCCGCAAGTTCAAGGCCGATAAGATCGTGCCGGGCCGCGGGCCGGTCTGCGGCCGCGACGCCACCGAGAAGATGTCGGAGTACATCCGCTTCATGCGCGCCCGCGTCCGGCTGAATTACCGCCAGGGCAAGACCAAGCAAGAGACGGTGCAAAGCGTGCTGCGCGAGGTCGCGGGCTGGTTCCCGATCTCCCCGGCGATCAAATCCAAGACCGAATCCCAGATCAAGCAGGGGATCGGCCGCATCTGGAATGAGATGGACAAAGCCGGCAAAGCCAAGGAGAAAGCCGAGGCTGAAGCCGAAGAAATCAGCGAAGAGTAAAATTATGGCGCAGGCAATCCGTACCGGGCAGTTCACTCCCGCCGATGAAGTGCGGGAGTTGCTGGCCGCAGGTGAGAATTACATCCCTGATATTAAAGGAAGCAAAGAGCGGGCGGTCGCCTTCCTGGCGCAACTGGATCGGCTGGCCGAGCTGTGGCCCCAGGTGGAGGCGATGGGCGCCGACCTGCGGCCGGAAGCGGGCCGCTGGGAGACGCTGCTGGCCCTGACGCACAAGCTGGCCCCCGCGCTCGTCCGTGAGATCGGCGCGGCCGGCGGGTTCACGGCGTTGCGCGGCCGCCATCACCCGCTCGGACAGGCCGCGTGGTGGTGGTATCTCGACCAGGAGGTGCGCCAGGGCCGGATCGCGCGCGCCCGCAAGGCTGTGCTGACCCTGTTGGGCGTGGCGGTGCTGGCGGTCGCGGTGATTACCGTCATCAATCTGGTCCTGCCGGTGGATCCCAAGGTGCAGGCGTCCATGTCGAAGCAGATGCAGGGGCAGCGGTATCTTCAGGAGAGCGGCGACATCCCCGGCGCGCTGAAGGTGTTCGAAGAAGCCACCGTGCTGACCCCCGACGACGCGGAGGCGTGGCTGTGGCTGGGCGCGGCGCAGAAGAGGCTCGGCGACGCCGCGGCCGCCGACGCCAGCTTTGCGCGGGCGCGCCAGATCGCGGGCAATGCGATCGAGTACCACATCCAGCGTGCGCAAATCCTGTCGGCGGCCGGCTTTTTGCCCGAAGCGCGGGCCGACATCGACGCGGCCCTCGCGATTGATCCCGAAGAGCCGCGCGCTTATCTCTACCTGGGGGGCATCCTGGAGCTTCAAGGGCAGCTTGGCGAGGCGATCAAGGCAATGGAACGCGCGTCTGAGTTCAGCGAAAAGCGTGACCAGCCGCAGTTGACCGCTATCTCGCGCTATCGCCTGGCGTTCATGTATCAGCAGCTCTCGACCCAGCCCCTCATGCGCACGCCGACACCGGCCGCGCGCTGAATCATCCGGTCACATCTAGCGCGGCCAGGATCGCGGGCGCCACATCGGCCAGGGTGCGCAGTGACGCGCAGAAGGGGTCGCGCAGCAGCGGCGCGCCGATCACCAGGGCCGGGACCGGGTTGGCGGTGTGACCCCGCGTGCTCAAATCCTCCAGGTTGCCGTGATCCGAGGTGATCAGGATCAGCCCCGCGGCGTCATCCCAGGCCGCCAGCAACCCGCCCAACACCTCATCGAAGCCCGCCAGGAGCGCCCGCGCGACCGCCCCATCCTGGCGGTGCCCCGCGTAATCGCTCGGCCAATACTCGAAGAAGCTGAAATCGTGCTGACCCGCCAGCTCGGCCAGCCGCCGGCCGGCCTGGGTTGGGGTCAGCACGGGCGTGTCGGGCAGGCTCAGCCGCTCGCGCCACCCCTGGCCGGTGAAATCGGCCGAGAGCGCCTGGCCCGCGCAGAGATCGGCGGTCGTCTTCAGGGCGAGGCCCGCGCTCGTCGCGGCCAGCGGCACCGCGGAGTAGAGGCGGCGGCCGGAAGCGATCGCGTCGAAATAGCCCTGCGGATAGGCGGTGAGCAGCGCGGCGCGGCGGCCGGCCTGGCGCACCGCCCGGAACAGATTGCCGTTGCGCAGATACTCGGCGACCGGCGGGTTCGGCTTCGGGCCGTAGTGATAGCCGATCTCCCCCGGCACGTTGCGGCCGGTGAGCAGCGTCGCCTGCCCGGTGGCCGACTGCGGCATTCCAGCCACCCCCAGGCAGGCATCGAGCGCCCGCAGCGAAACCCGCGCCGTTTCGAGCGGCGCAGTCCCCGCCACCAGCCGCCGCCCGTCGAGCAGCCCGGTCAGATGCGGCATCGCCGCGGCCGCCAGCGGGTTGACCGCCGGGTCGTCCGGCCCCAGGCCGACGCCATCGAGAAACAGAAAGAGTACGCGCATTCAATGATCCCGGTGTGAGTTTTCGGCATTATACCACAGTGGGCCGCGGGATCATCCAGCGCTTTTGTCGCCTGGCGCGCGTTGGGCTATAATCGTTCACATATTCAAAAGGATGGATCGCATGAGTGAGGAATATCGGCGGGACGACTACCGCATCAGCACCGACAAGGCGCGGCTCGATGTGGCGTTCGTCCATGAGTATCTGAGCCAGCGCGCGTATTGGGCGATCGGCCGGCCGCTGGAGGTGACGCAGCGCGCCATCGAGAATTCGCTCTGCTTCGGCGTGTACGCCGGCGAGGCGCAGGTCGGCTTCGCCCGCGTGGTGACCGATTACGCCACCTTCGGCTGGCTCTGTGATGTCTTCATCGTGGAATCGCAGCGCGAGCGCGGGCTGGCGAAATGGCTGGTGGAAACGGTCATGGCGCACCCCGCGTTGGCCGGGCTGAAGCAGATCATCCTGGCGACGCGCGACGCGCACGAGCTTTACCGCAACTACGGTGGATTTCGCGCCCTGGAGCAGCCTGAGAAATGGATGGTGCGGAGAAACGTCGCGCCAGTAAGAGAGTGATGTTGATTCAATGATTCTCGAAGCCGTTATCATCCTCTCGCTGATCCTGGTCAATGGCCTGCTTGCCATGTCCGAGATCGCGGTGGTGTCGGCGCGCAAGGCGCGGCTGCAACAGGCGGCCGAGGAAGGGGATCGCCGCGCCCGCACCGCCCTGGAGCTGGCCGAGCGCCCCTCCGACTTCCTGGCGACCGTCCAGGTCGGGATCACCCTCGCCAGCATCCTGGCCGGCACGTTCGGCGGGGCGACGATCGCCAAGGGGATCGCGACCCTCCTGGCGGGTGTGCCGGCCCTGGCGCCCTACAGCACGGCGCTCGGAGTCGGCACAGTCGTCGTGACGATCACCTTCCTGTCCTTAATACTGGGCGAGCTGGTGCCCAAACGGCTGGCGCTGGCCGATCCCGAAGGGATGGCCGCCCGCGTCGCCGGCCCGATGGCCGGGCTGGCGGCGGTCACCCGGCCCCTGGTGCGCTTCCTGAGCGCCTCGACCAACCTGGTGACGCGGCTGCTCGGCGTGCAGGCGTCGGCGGAGCCGGCGATTACCCCGGAAGAGCTGCGCATCCTGGTGGAACAGGGCCGCCAAAGCGGCGTTTTCGAGGAGTCCGAGCAGGATATGATCGAAGGGGTCCTGCGCCTCGATGAGCGTCGCGTCGGCGGCCTGATGACCCCGCGCACGCAGATCGTCTGGATTGACATCAATGATTCAGCGGAGATCATCCGGGAGAAGGTCGCGTCCAGCCGCCACTCGCGCTTCCCCGTCTGCCAGGAGAGCCTGGAGGAGATCCTGGGCATCGTCCGCACGAAGGATCTGCTGGTTCAGACGCTGACCTGCCAACAACTGGACCTGCGCAGCATCTTGCAGCCGCCGCTCTTCGTCCCGGAAAGCGCGTCGGCGTTGCGTGTGCTGGAGCTACTCCAGGAACATGGGCGGCACGTCGCCTTGCTCACTGACGAATTCGGCAGCATCCAGGGCCTGATCACGCACAACGATATCCTGGAGGCGGTGGTGGGTGCGCTGCCAGCGCCCGGCAAGGCGGCCGAGCCATCCGCGGTGCGGCGCAGTGACGGCTCCTGGCTGGTGGACGGCCTGATGGATGTCGAGACCTTCAAGGCGCTGTTCGATATCGAGAATGCAGAGTTGCCCGACGAGGAGCTGAGCATCTACCAAACGTTGGGCGGGCTTGCCATGCACCAGATTGACGCCATCCCGACCGTGGGTCAAACCTTCACCTGGCAGGGTTTCCGCTTCGAGATCATGGACATGGATGGCCGGCGCGTGGACAAGGTGCTCGTCCTGCCACCCCCGCCGGAGGCCACCGAATGAATTCGGGGCGAAAGGGCGACCCGCCGCGAGGTCGGCCTGCGCCGACCAATGGCAAACAACGAGTCCGAAGAATACAAACGGGGGCGTGATTTCTCACGCCCCCGTCGCATAACCATCGCCCGCAACGACGCGCTACTTCAGCGTCAACATATAAACCACGAGGTCGGCGGCCTGCTTATC
>CAZYHE010000262.1:3118-6673 GCA_964647225.1 uncultured Anaerolineales bacterium | reverse complement strand
CCACGGCAGCGCCTTCTTCGTCGCCTCGCCCACCCGCTGGGCCAGATCGAGGAGGACATCGGTCGTCTGGCGCGTGTCATAGAGCGGTGCCACCACCGGCTGCTGGCTGCTGATGCTCGGTCGGTCGCCCGGCGGTGTCACCACCTGGTAGCCCCACGATTCCAGATAGGTGTTGTTGGGCAGCACCAAGTCAGCGTAGACCGCGGTCTCGTCCACCATGGGGCTGAAAGAGACCACGAACGGCACCCGCGCCATCGCCGCGGTAAACTGGGCCGCCACCGGCAGCTCGTAGATGGGATTGCCGGCCACGAACAGCACATCCACTGCGCCGCTGTTCATCCGCTCGATCAATGCCTTGACATCGGCGAAGCTGCTGGCCGCGGCGCTGACGAACGCGGCGTCGGGCGCAGGCGGGGTCAGCAGGACGGCGCTCTCCGGCCCCGCGACCTGGCCCATCAGGGCGTTGAGCGCCAGCACGGCGGTCATCGCTTGCGCGGCGTTGGTGCTGCCCGCCAGCCCGCCGCCCGGCAGCGCCAGCGGCCGCTCGAACTTGGCGAAGGTGCGGGCCAGTTCTTCCAGCTTGTCGAGCGAGACGCCGCTGGCGGTCGCAATCCCCTTGAAATCCACTGTCTTGAACAACGCCGCCGCCGGATTGTCTTTCGCCTTGCCCAGGCCCAGCTCGGTGATGATCCCGCCGAGCGCCAGGGCCACCAAGCCCTCCGTGCCCGGCGCCACCGGGATCCACTTGTCGGCGACCGCCGCGGTGGACGACATGCGCGGCTCGAACTGGACGAAATAGCCGCGGGCGCCCAGCGGCCGGCCGCGCATCCCGCCATACGCCCGGCCATAGGCGACCGGGGAGAGCCAGGTTTCGGTGAAGTTCGCGGCAAAGGAGTAGAGCACGTCGGCCTGCGCGATGTCGAACATCGGCAGGTTCGGCCCGGAGGCCAGCATGGCGCCCGCCGCGCGCGCCAACGCTTTGCGCCCATCCATGGCGGCCAGCGTGTCGTAGAGCACAGGCGGCTGACCCCCGATGGCCTTCAGGAAGGGGCCGGCGATGGCCGCCAGCGCGTCCCCGACGAGGTTGCCATAGAAGGCGACCGCGCCCGGCTTGGCCGCCTTCACGCGGTCGGCCAGCAGCGTCAGAGCGGCTTCCCATTGCAGCGGTTCGTACTTTTTGGTGCCGCGCTGCGGTTGGCGCACCGCGTTCTGCAGCCGATCCGGGTTATAGAGCACCTGCAAGCCGGCCTGACCGCGCGCGCAGGTCTTGCCCTGGTTCAACGGATGGTGCGGGTTGCCCTCGATCTTGATCGCGCGGCCGTTGCTGGTGCGCACCAGGATGCCGCAGCCGGCCGCGCATTGGCTGCACGTGCTGGCGTACATCACCTTCTGGCCGGGCAACGCCTCTTCCGGCGGAACGACGTATGGCTCCAGCCGCGTGGGCGCTTGCAGGTTGATGGTGCAGCCGCTGACGGCCACTGCTGTGCCGGTCAAGCCACCCAGGGCGATGAATTGTCGGCGATTGATTTGTTTGGTCATAAAGTGACTCTCCGTCGGGGAGTACACGGGTACATTGGTAGATTGGTAACTTGGTATGATGGTGTACCGGTAAGTTAACGTGCCCAATCTACCAATCTACCCGTCTACCGGCTAATAATGGCACGTCTCACAGCTAATCAGCTTGGTCACTTTCTCCTTGTCCTGCGCGCGATGGCAGTTCAAGCAGAAGCCCATGTTGAGATTATACGGCTGGGGATAGCCCATCTTGGCGACGTCGCCGTGGCAGCTTTCGCAGGCGACCCCGGCCGCGATGTGGGGCCGATGGTTGAAATGGACGAAATCGGGCTGCTCGAACACCCGAGTCCACTGCACCGGCTGTTTGGATTCCCACTGTTTGAGCACTTTGTCGGCGTCGGCCTGATCCTTCGGCGTTTTGGGCGTAATCAAGGTGTGACAGCCCGCACACTTGCTGAGGGAGGGCAGCCCCGCGACCGCCGAGGTTTGCACGCCGGGGTGACAGAAGAGGCATTGCACACCGGCTGCGACATGTTTGCTGTGCTCGAACGGCAGCGGCTGCGCAGGCGCCGCCAAGACCCGCGGCAACAAAAGACCGCCCGCAACGGCCAACGCGCCTACCACCAGGACAACCGCCAAGATCAGAGGCAACAGCCGGCGGCGCCTGGGCCTGGGAGGTATGGAATCAGTCATGTGGACACTCCAATCGAAAATGACCGTTATCTCGTTGAAGAAAGAGCTTGATCGGGGCGCTTATCATCAGCCCGCCGACCGCTGGGGAACACTCGTAGCCGGTCAGCGTCATGATGACACCGACGCCATTATACCCCAATCGCGCAAAACGCCAAATCCGAAAAAGCGCGCGGTCTAACGCCGCGACACGGTCCGCGGGCCGGCCCGAAAGTACCACAAGCCCCCCAAGATGAGCAGCCCCGCGACGAACGGCAGCGCCAAGATCAGCAGCGTCGAGGTCGTGCGCGGAGGCAAGACCCGCTGGGTGAAACGCAGCTCGGCCACGCCCTGGGTCGCGCTGACGCGGATCACGCCGTCGTACTGGCCCGCCTGGGCCACCGGGATGTGCGCCGCATAGTCTATCGGGCTGGCGGCGTCTTCGTGCGTGGCCGCGCGCTCCAGGCGGAGACCGTCCGCCGGCAGCGCAAGCTCGACGCGCACCTGGGCATCCTTCACCTTCTCGCCGCTCTGGATGTCGCTGACGCGCACGACGATGGTGACAGGGCCGATTTGCGCCGGCTCCGGGGACGCAGTGACGTACAGCCGGTAAGGCCCGGCCACTTCATCACCGGCGATCACCCGCGTCCCGCCGCCCGGCCCCAGGTTCTCGGCCGCCACATAAGTCGGGGCAACCGCCAGCAGGATTGTTAATAATAGGACTAACCCCAAAACGGGACGCGGACTACGCAGACGACGCGGAGAACGCGGATTAAAACTGAGCCTGTCCGCGTCGTCCGCGATATCCGCGTCGTCCGCGTTCCGGCTTTTGTTTCTATCTGTGACCTGCGCGGCATATGAGGTTGCCTTAGAAATCACCCGCCCACTCCGCTTATCGCCTGGAAGGTTCCGCGCATCTCCATCGGTTGGATCAGGATCGCCAACCCGGCGGCCAGCAGTGCCAGAATCAGGACGATCCACGGCGCGGCGGCCGGCAGGGCCTTGCCCGCGGCCACCGGCCACCGCCGCGCAATCTGGACTGCGGTGATGATCGCGCCGAAGGCCCCGGCGTAGAGCAGCAGCGCCTCGATCGGGAAGAGCCACTCGCCGGGAACCACCGGCCCCAGGCCCCATTGCACGGCCCCGCGGAACAGACCGATATCAGCCGCGAACGATTGGGCCACCGGCACGATGGTCAGGCCGCCGGTGAGGAAGTGGAAACTGTAGTGCGCCAGCCACATCCCGAACCCCAACGGCACAAGCGCATAAACAAACCGCCCAACGATTGCAGAGAGCGATCTTTCCCTGAAAACAACATGGTTCGTAGTAGCGACTTTAGTCGCCTCGTAACCTGCCGGCCGACTGAAGTCG
>CAZYHE010000262.1:0-3018 GCA_964647225.1 uncultured Anaerolineales bacterium | reverse complement strand
GCGTGGCCCAGCCGGCCGCGCCCAGGGCCAGCGCGGGCACGATCAGCAGCCCGACGACGAAGATGAGCGCCAGCTCGACCGTCGGCGCGGGGCCGCCCAGCCAGCGCGCGATCTGTCCGCGCAACGCATACACCGGCGGGATCATCGCGAACGCATTGATGAAACTGCCGAACACCAGGAGGATCACCAGGAGCGCCACGTCGGGCCGCCGGCTCAGCCGGCCGATGCCGGAGCGAAAGGGATCATCCCACAGTTCGGCGGCCGGCACGCGACCGCGGAGGCCGATGTTGTCGTAGGGGCAGGCGTGGATGCAGTCCAGGCAGAAGGTGCAGTCCAGGTTGCCCACCTTGCGCGGCTGGAAGAGCGCCAACTCACACCCCCCCGCGCCCCGGATGCAATCCTTGGTGCGGCAGCTCGCACAGACCGACGCGTCGCGCACGCTGATCTCCAGGGGCGAGACGAGCGAACCGAAAAAGTTGAACTGCCCCACCGGGCACACATGCTTGCAAAACGCCGCGCCGCGAAAGATCGTGTCCACGGCGAACGCCACGACGAAATAGGCCAGGACGATCCAGGCGGTGAGCCACGGGCTGGCCCACAGGCTGAATCGCTCGTAGGCAAAGAAAAAGAGGACGACCAAGGCCAACGCCGGCCATTTCCCGCGCAAGGCGGCCGGGACCGGCCGGCCGCCGCCCCAGAAGCGCTCCCGCAACCACCGGCCGATCCGCCGCGGGAGCATGAACGGACAGGCCATGCAGAACAGGTTGCCGGCAACGAGCAGCGCCAGGACCACCAGGCCGCGATAGTGCAGCCAGACCCCCACGGTCGCCAGGTTTTTCGGGGCCAACTGCGGGCCGAACAAGCCATCGAAGATGATCAGGGCCGCGACCAGAAAGAGCGGCGTCTGCATGGCGAGCCGCGCATGACGCCATTTGAGGAGCGACCCAAGCACGGGCCAGGTCAACAGGTCGAAGGGGCGGCCGGTAGCGCTACCGGACATGGACGGCGATCGGGAAGCGGCGCGAGATCACGCGGCCGTCGGTCAGGGTCGCCTTGACATCCACGTACCAATCCCCGGCCATCGTCCACGGCAGCGCGATCGTGTATTGGCCCCCTTCTGCGGCCGTCACTTTGCCAATGGAGGGCTTCATGCCGGCATGGTTCATGTTGCCCTCGACCTGGAGGCGCGCACCGGTCACGGGCTGGCCCGCCGGGTCGCGCAGGCTCACGATCAGCGTCCCCGCGCCGACCACCGGGGGCGCCGGCTGCGCGGCCAGCGTCATGGCGAAGCCGTCCTGCGGCGCGCTGCCGGCCGGTTGCATCCGACCGCAACCGGCGCTCAACGCCAGCAACACTGAGGCGACGAGTATAAATCGCATCATACTGACACCCCGTCACTGTGACCTGGTATTACACCGCGCTTGTCATGCTGAGGCCCGTCGTTTGGGCCGAAGCATCTGGTCTGCCGCCGCGAGACGCTTCGCTGGGGTATTGGATACCTGAACTTGGCCGGTAGACCCGCTCAGCGTGACATCTCCGACGAAATGCGGCTGTAATACTAGCGGATCAAAGAAATCCAGATGAGCGGGACCACCAACACCAAGGGCGCAAAGAAGATGAAGGCGAACCACCGGCTGTCGTACTTCAGATGCATGAAGAAGAGGATCACCAGCAGCGCCTTCACCGCCGACATGGCGATCAGCAGGGACACCTTCAAGCCGCCCGTGAGATAGGAGACCCCGACCTCGACGAGGGTCAGGATCGCCAGCGCGGCAAACACCATCAGATACGTCCGGCTGCTGGGATAGTGCGGCAGCGGCTTAAGGGCTTCTTTGGTCGGATCAACGTGTTTCATGAATGCTCCCCATCTCGAACAAGACGTATCACAGCAGATAGATCAACGTAAACAGAATGATCCAGACGACATCCACAAAGTGCCAGTAGAGGCCGAAAATCTCGACCTGGGCGAAATTGGTGGCGGAGAATTGCCCCCGCCGCGCCTTGAGGATGGTCAACGCACACCAGATCAGGCCGATGAAGACGTGGAAGCCGTGCAGCCCGGTCACCGCGAAGAAGCCGGCGCCGAAAAGGCTGCTCCACGGGGCCAGCTCACCGCTGCCGATGAGCACGGTGTACTCGAAGACCTGGATCCCCAGGAAGGCGCCACCGAACAGGAGGGTCAACAGCAGGAAATTGCGCAGCCGCTTCTGATTGCCCTGCTCGATGGACGCCACCGAGAGCGCCACGGTCAAGCTGCTGCAAATCAGGACGAAGGTGTTGATCGCGGTGATCGGGACGTTCAGGACGTGATGCGCGTCGGCCGGGCTGCGGCCGCGCATGTCCATGAAGCCGGCGATCATGGCCGAGAAGAGCATCACCTCGGTCGCCAGGAAGAGCCACATGCCGAGCTTGAGGCTGTCAATGCCCGTCGCGCTGGCCGGCTGCTCGTGACCGGTGATCGTTGAAGTCGCTTCGCTCATGCTGCCACCTGCACTTTAGGATCGGAAGTCCCAGGAACCGGCCGCTCGCCATAGCCATACGGGTCGCCATCCACGACCGGCGGGGTCGGGAAGTTATGCACCGGCGGCGGGGAAGACAACGTCCACTCCAGCCCGAAGGCGCGCCAGGGGTTCGGGCCGGCCACTTTACCCACAACCAGGCTGCGCAAGGCATTATAAAGGAAGGGCAAGACGGCAATCGCCATCAGCAACGCGCCGAGGCTGGAAAGCAGGTTCCAGACCCAAAACTCCGGCGTGGACGCGTAATTGTAGACCCGCCGCGGCATCCCCTCCAGCCCGGCGATGTGCTGCGGGAAGAAGGTCAGGTTGAACCCCATGAAGGTCAACCAGAAGTGCAACTGGCCCAACCGCTCGTTCAGCATCCGGCCCGTGATCTTGGGATACCAGAGGTAGAGGCCGGAGAAAAGCGCCATCACCGAGCCGCCGAACAGCACGTAGTGCAGGTGCGCCACCACGAAATAGGTGTCCTGCACATGGATGTCAATCGGCACCGAGGCCA
>CAZYHE010000261.1:0-6694 GCA_964647225.1 uncultured Anaerolineales bacterium | reverse complement strand
ACACCGTAGTTGGTGAAGGTGGCCGGCTCCGGCACGTGCAGCGTAATGACGGCCGTCCGCGTGGGGAACGGGTTGCCCGAGGGGATCGCCTTCCAGAAGAGCTGATCCACCCCTTTGTCCGCGTAGTAGCGCAGGCTCCCCTTGACCGTGTAGCCGATCACGATCGTGCGCCGCATATCGGAACTGGGCGGGAAGTTGTAGCGAATCTTGACCGAACCGCCCTCGCGGATGATCCGGTAGGTGTACTGCTCGTCGCCTGCCGACTGGCGGTAGACCGGCCCGTTCAGCTCGCGCACCGTGATGTTGGTGATATCGCTCAGGCGGTTGAGCGGAATCTCGCGTTGGCCGAAACGGAACGTGCCTTGCGTGAAGACAAGCTCTTGCGTCTCCTCGACGCGCAGGTCGCCGTTCTGCTGCACGCTCAGGTCAACATCATAGCGTTGCCAATAAAGCGTCTTGGTATCTTGCGCGGTCGCCACGCCGCTAAATGCCAACACCAAGACCAAAACCAGCAACAAACCCGACAGCGATTTACGCATCATATGCTGCTCCTTGTGGTGATACCATACTTGAGGCCTGATGCCTGCCAGCCAATCAACGACCCCCATTGTACCACAACTTCGGGCGTTTCACAGAACTGCTCCCGACAAGTGGCTGACAGAAGGCCACGCCCGGCCTCTGTCTCCAATACGTTCTCCCGCGGCGCAAGTTGCATTCGTGGCACGATCGGCCCCCAGGTGACCGCTCCTTCGCTCGGGCCGGTCTCCGACCGTGCCCGTCGTGCGACCATGTTTGACCAGCGTGGGCCGCGCGGCTATAATGCATCTTGCAGGTAGATCATTGTCCACGAGACAACGATCCTGATAGGAGAAAGCCATGACCGTTCAGAGTGTGACACTGCAATTACCGGAGCCCTTGATGCGACGCGCCAGGCAGACGGCAGACGCATTGCAGCACCCATTGGAAGAAGTTCTGACCTCGGTGCTTGCAGCCGCCCTGCCTGATGTCGAGCAGGCCCCATCGGCGATGCAGTCGGAGTTGGCGCGCATGACCTGGCTCAACGACGCGGAGTTGTGGTGGATTGCGCGCACGGCCATGCCTGACACCGATCAGCAGCGACTTGCTGAATTGGCCGACCTTCAGACGCTGCGTTCCCTGACGGTCCAGGAAAGCCGAACCTTAGCGGCTCTGCGCGATGAGTATGGCCGCGTGACGCTAAAGAAAGCGCGAGCTTATGCGTTACTCAGTCTGCGAGGCGGGCGACCGCTACTGGCTGAGAACTGACAGGACCCGGGATGACTTATATCGCAAAGGCGCTGCGTCAGAGAGTTGCGGAAGCAGCTCGATCAATGGATCGTGGCCGGCTGGCATCCGCCGCAGGACTGAGGTGTTTCTCAGTGCCTCGTGTGCAACCGAGAACTTGAGGTTTCATGGCGACTGCTAACGCAATCTCGGCCATCCCCCAGGATGACACGGACGCCGAGCAATTTCGCACCGCTGGTGTGCTGACTGTGGTCGGCGGCCATGCGGTGCATGACACCTATACGGCCTTTCTGCCGCCCCTCCTCCCGGTGTTGATCGAGAAGTTCAGCCTTTCGACCTCGCAAGCCGGACTGCTCAGCGTCTTCCTGCAATGGCCGTCGCTGTTGCAGCCGTTCATCGGCCATCTGGCGGATCACATCAACCTGCGCTATTTCGTGATCCTGGCCCCCGCGATCACCGCCGTCGCGATGAGCCTGCTCGGCATTGCGCCGAGCTATGCGGTCGCCGCGCTGCTGCTGATCGTGGTCGGTCTGAGCGCGGCCGCGCTGCACGCGGTCGGGCCGGTCACCGTGGGCAACCTGGCCGGCCGCAATCTGGGCCGCGGGATGGGGCTGTGGATGGTCGGCGGCGGCCTGGGCTACACGGTCGGCCCGCTGCTCCTCGTCGCCGCGCTCGATGTGCTCAAGCTGGAGGGCATCCCGTGGTTGATGGCCGGCGGGATTGCCGCCTCGGCCGTGCTGTACGTGCGGCTGCGGGACGTCTCCACCTATTCGACCCGATTCCGCCGGTCGCAGCCGTGGCGGCTGGCGTTGCACACCATGCGGCCGCTGCTCGTCCCGGTCCTCGGCATCATCATCGTGCGCTCATTCATGGCCGCGGCGCTCAGCACCTATCTGCCGCTTTTTCTCCGCCAGGAAGGGGGCAGCCTGTGGCTGGCCGGCGCGTCCCTCTCGGTGTACGAGGCGGCTGGGATGGCCGGCGCGCTGGTGATCGGCTCGGTCAGCGACCGGTTGGGGCGGCGGCGGGTGCTGGCCGTGGCGATCGGCGTCACCGCGCCGCTCATGATGGCCTTTCTGGCGACGCGCAGCCTGGCGCAGTTCCCGATCCTGATTGCGATCGGTTTCTGCGCCATGTCGGTGATGCCGGTGATGCTGGCGCTGCTTCAGGAGAACTTCCCGGAAAACCGGGCGTTGGTCAGCAGCCTGTACATGGGGCTGAGCTTCGTCATCACGGCCACCGCCACCGTGGCGCTCGGCGCGTTGGGCGACCGTTTCGGGCTGCGCACGGCGTTCACCCTGAGCGCCGTGCTGCCCCTGCTGGGCGTGCCGTTGATCTGGCTGCTGCCGGCCGGCCGCCCCCGAACAGATACAAAGGAACCCCCCCATGCTTGATCGGTACAAAGCGATCCTCTTCGATCTCGATGGCACATTGCTCGACAGCCACATGGATGTCTTCTTGCCGCATTACATGCAGAAGCTGGCCGGCCGGGTGGCGCATCTGACGCCGCCCAAAGAGTTCATCGCCCATCTGCTGGCGGGAACCCGTGCGATGGTCGCCAATGACGGCCGCGCCACTAACGCCGAGGTCTTCGCCGAGGTGTTCTATCCGGCCATGGGCCGGCCGCGGGCCGAGTTGGAGCCGATTTTCCTGGATTTCTACGCGACCGACTATGCGGCGCTCCGCTATCTGACCGCGCCGCGGCCCGCCGCGCGACCGGCCGTGCAGGCGGCCTGCGACCTGGGGTGCGATGTCGTCATCGCCACCAACCCGCTCTTCCCGGAGACGGCGATCCGGCAGCGGATGGATTGGGCCGGTGTGGCGGATTTCCCCTATCGGCGGGTCACGACCTATGAGAACAGCCATTTCGCCAAGCCCAACCCAGCCTACTTCGCGGAGATCCTGGCCGAGATCGGCTGCCCGCCGGCCGCGGCCCTGGTGGTGGGCGATGAGGCGGCCGACCTGGTCGCCGCCCAGATCGGCTGCGCCACCTTCCTGACGCCAAGCGTCAACACGAAGCTCACCGCCGGCACGCCCGCGCCCACCTACCAGGGCACGCTGTCCGATCTGATCGCACTTCTGACAAGGCAGACATCATGACCGCCAATGCCGCTGTTTTCCCGCCGGCTGAAAACGCAACCGAAGCCGAACAATTTCAGGCTGGCGCAGTGGTGGTCACGGCCAGCGGCCACTTCATCCATGACACCTACACCGCGTTCCTGGCCCCGCTCTTGCCGGCGTTCATCGCCAAATTCAGCCTCTCCACGGCCCAGGCCGGCGCGCTGAGCGTCTTCTACCAGTGGCCGTCCCTCATCCAGCCCTACATCGGCTACCTGGCCGACCGGGCCAGCCTGCGCTATGCGCTGATCCTCGCGCCGGCCATCACTGCGACGATGATGGGGCTGCTGGGGATCGCGCCGAGCTATGCGATCATGGCCGCGCTGCTGCTCGTGGCCGGAGTCAGCTCGGCCGGGCTGCACGCGGTCGGGCCGGTGATCGCGGGCCGGCTGTCGGGGCGCAGCCTGGGCCGCGGCATGAGCTTCTGGATGGTGGGCGGTGAGGCGGGGCGCACGCTCGGCCCGCTGGTCATCGTCAGCGCGGTATCGCTGTGGGGTCTGGGGGGCACGCCCTGGCTGATGGTCGGCGGCTGGCTGGCGTCGGCCGCGCTCTATCTTTGGCTGCGCAACGTGCCCGACCGGCCGCTCCACACGGCCGCAAACCGTCCCTGGCGCGAGGCGCTGACCGCGATGCGGCCGCTCCTCGTCCCGCTGACCGGCCTGTTGATCGTGCGGCTCTTCCTGACCGCATCGCTCAGCACTTTCCTGCCGACTTTCCTCAACCGCGAGGGGGCCGACCTGTGGCTGGCGGGCGCGGCGCTGTCGGTGTTGCAGGCGGCGGCCGTGGTAGGCGCGCTGGTCGGCGGCTCACTGAGCGACCGCTTCGGCCGCAAGGTTGTGCTGGCGACGATGACCGTGACCGCGCCGGTGGTGATGTTCCTTTTCCTGGCGAGCCGCGGCTGGGTGCAATTCCCGCTGCTGTTGTTGCTCGGCTTCACCGTGATGTCGGGCACGCCGGTCATCATGGCGCTCGTCCAGGAGAGCTATCCGCAGGGCCGGGCGCTGGCGAACGGCATCTACATGGCGCTGAATTTCCTGCTGACCGCGATCGTGACGATCTTTCTGGGCGTGCTCGGCGATTGGATCGGACTGCGCGCCGCGTTTACGCTGAGTGCTGGCATCTTCTTGTTTGGCCTGCCGCTGATCTGGCTGTTGCCTAAAACCCAAATGGAGGCCGTATGACCCTCTCCTCTTTCATCCAGGCCGCGGTGATGCCCGGCGTTGATGCGCCGGTCGAGATCCGCCAGTTCGCCCGGCCGCAACTCGAACCGGGCGCGATCCTGCTCGAAACGATCTACAGCGAAGTGTGCGGCACCGATGTCCACCTGCACCACGGGCATCTGGCCGGCGTGCCGTTCCCGCTCATCCCCGGCCATGTGAGCGTGGGCCGCGTGGCCGAGACGGGCGGCGAGGTGCTGGATCTCGACGGCCTGCCCCTGCGCACCGGCGATGTGATCACCTTCCTGGACGTGCATGAGACGTGCGGCAAGTGCTGGTATTGTACCGTCGCGAAAGCCAGCACGCGCTGCCCCAGCCGCCGCGTCTATGGCATCACCTACGGCGCGAACGAGGGGCTGCTGGGCGGCTGGTCGCAGGCGATCTACCTGAAGCCGGGGGTCAAGACGATGCGGCTGCCCGCTAACCTGCCGCCGGAGCGTTTCATCGCGGCCGGCTGCGGGCTGCCCACGTCGGTGCATGCCATCGAGCGGGCCGAGATCAAGCTCGGCGACAGCGTGGTGATCCAGGGCAGCGGGCCGGTGGGGCTGAGCGCGGTGGCGCTGGCGCAGCTCCAGGGCGCGGGCCAGGTGATCGCCGTCGGCGCGCCCACGTTGCGGCTGGAGATGGCGCGGGCGATGGGCGCCGACGAGGTGATTGACATCACGCAGGTCAGCCCCGCGGAGCGCGTGGCGCGCGTGAAGGCGCTCACCGGCGGCCGCGGCGCGGATGTGACGATCGAGGCGACGGGGGTCCCCGCGGCCGTGCGCGAGGGGATGCAGATGACGCGGGACGCGGGGCGCTACGTGGTCGTGGGCCAATACACCGATGTGGGCGAGGTGGAGATCAACCCGCACTGGGATCTCAACCGCAAGCACCTGGAGGTGCGCGGCTGTTGGGGGTCCGACTTCAGCCACTTCTACCGCGGGGTGCGCGTGTTGGCGCGCTACGGCGACCGGTTCGCGTGGGATCGGATGATCTCGGCGGAGTACAGCCTCGACCAGGCCGGCCAGGCGCTGGCAGACGTGGCCGCGTTCAAGGTCGTCAAGGCGCTCATCAAGCCGTAGCGAGTCTCAGTGGATCACAATTCTGGCTCACGCAAAGACGCCAAGAGCGCAAAGAACCCTTGTTTGATCTTGGCGGCTTTGCGCCTTTGCGTGAGATTTGTGATCTACTGAGTCTACCAAATGACGCGCACATCATATCGGGCGATTTCCGAGTCTGTCGTGAGAATGGGCAGGTCTTCCAATTGGCTCTGCGCAATCAACAACCTGTCAAAAGGGTCCCGATGTATCGGTGGCAAGGCATACACGTGCAAGGCGTGGCGCAGTTGGATGGGCAGAGCCAAGATGCGATGACGCTGCAAACGACTGGGTACGTACTGCTCCGGCAGTTCTGGCAGGATCAATGACCCGCGCGCGGCCTTGATGGCGATTTCCCAGGCGCTGGCTACGCTCAGATAAAGCTCATTGCTGCCATCTGCGATCAAGTCATGCGCAGTCTGCGAGAGACGCGGGACATCGGCGTTCCACCACAGAAACACCTGGGTATCCAAGAGAACTTTCATAGCTCGTTGAACTCCGACAGTGGTTCATCGAAGGCCAACGTGATGGTTACTTTCCCTGTATCGTTACCTGGAACTCGGCGGGCCATCTGTGTGGACAGCGGTGATAGGATAGCAACCGGCTCGCCCGCTTTGGCGATGGTCACCTGTTCACCATTGAGCACCCGTTGAATCAGTTTTGAGAAATGTGTCTTCGCGTCGTGAACGTTTACGGTGATCGTCATGGCTCGCACCTCCACCAGGGATTATAGACTAAGCGCGGGACTAAGTCAATTGTGCCAATAGGCGTTGATGTGCGGCCAGTCGTCCACCGCTCCTGATGGCTTGTAGCCATGGCTGAGGCAGCCGCCGCTAGACATCCGGCCCGGTCTGGTATATGATGACGACCGGAGGGAAGTTCTCATGAAGGAAAGTCTTTTGCTTGACCGTATCGTCGTCAATTCTCGCATCATGGTCGGCAAGCCGATTATTCGGGATACGCGCTTGACGGTGGAATATATCCTCAACTTGTTGGCCCAAGGCACGACCGAGGCCGAGA
>CAZYHE010000260.1:0-6695 GCA_964647225.1 uncultured Anaerolineales bacterium | reverse complement strand
CGAGATCGAGGGGCAAGAGTTCTACCTGAAGCCGATGAAC
Organism: uncultured Anaerolineales bacterium; assembly: GCA_964647225.1. Taxonomy (GTDB): domain Bacteria; phylum Chloroflexota; class Anaerolineae; order CG2-30-64-16; family CG2-30-64-16; genus CAZYHE01. The sequence continues at coordinate 6,655 of CAZYHE010000260.1, read as the reverse complement.
TGCCCGTTCCACGTCAACATCTTCAAAACACGGACCCGCTCATACCGTGACCTGCCATTGCGCTTTGCGGAATGGGGCACGGTCTACCGGTTCGAGCGGAGCGGCGTACTTCACGGCCTGACGCGGGTGCGCGGCTTCACACAGGATGACGCGCATCTCTTCTGCCGGCCCGACCAGATGCCGACCGAGATTGACCGCGTCCTGCACTTCTGTCTGCACATCCTGGCGGGCTTCGGCTTCACGGAGTTCAACGCCTATCTGAGCACGCGACCCGAGAAACGGGTGGGCGAGGACGAAAAGTGGGAAGCGGCCGAACTGGCGTTGCGCGCCGCGTTGGAGCGCGCGGGCATCCCCTTCCAAGTAGACGAGGGGGGCGGCGCATTCTATGGCCCGAAGATTGATCTGAAGATGCTCGATGCGCTGGATCGCGAATGGCAGTTGAGCACGATCCAGTTTGACTTCAACCTGCCCGATAAGTTCGACCTGAAGTACATCGGCGAAGACGGCCAGGAGCACCGGCCCTACATGATCCACCGGGCGCTGCTGGGCAGCATGGAACGTTTCTTCGGCGTACTGATCGAGCATTACGGTGGCGCGTTCCCGGTGTGGATCAGTCCCGTGCAAGCGATGCTCATCCCGATTGCCGATCGGCATATCGAAGCCGCGCACCAGGTGGCCCAACAACTCAAGGCGGCTGGCCTGCGCATTGAGATTGACGACAGTAGCGAACGCATGAATGCTAAAATTCGCAATGCCCAACTTCAGAAGATCCCCTACATGTTGGTGATTGGAGATCGTGAAGCCGCCGAAGGCACGGTGAACATCCGTTTGCGCACGGGTGAACAACGCGGCACGCTGCCGGTGAGCGAATTCCTTGCGTACGTGCAAGATGTCGTGAGCAAAAAGGCGCTCATCTAAGCATAGACGGCGCAGGACAGACCGTGGAGGTGCGCGTGTGGCGCCCATCGTTTGTCCTGCGTTCGCTTTTTTGACACCCCTCGCGCATTATGATATAGTTTCGGTCTGACTGCAACCGGCCGAAGTGGTCGGCGATTGTGATCTGTTCAGCCTGGGATCAGGCGATCATCCAGAGAAAGAGGCTAGTGACTACTACTACCGCTGCGAAGAGTACCCGCGTCAACGAAATGATCCGCGTGCGCGAAGTGCGCGTCATTGACGAAGAGGGCCAACAGCTCGGCATCCTGCCGACCTATGAGGCCATTCGCCTCGCGCAAGAACATGGCGTGGATCTGGTAGAGGTGGCGCCGAATGCGGTGCCACCGGTTTGTCGCCTCCTTGACTTCGGCAAGTTCCAGTACGAACGCCAGAAGAAGGAGCGCGAGGCGCGCCGCGCGCAAAAGGTGATTGAGGTCAAGGAGATCCGTCTCCGACCCCGTACGGGCGAACACGATCTGGATACAAAAGTGCGCCAGTCGCTCACCTTCCTCGAAGAGGGCGCCAAGGTTCGAGTGGCCGTACGGTTTCGCGGACGAGAGATCACGCACCCGGAGATTGCCCGAGAGCAGTTGGCTGAATTCGCCGAGAAGGTGGGTGACGCCGCGATCATCGAGCAGCAGCCGGCGATGGAAGGCCCCAATCTCTTCATGATGTTGAGTCCGGGCAAAAAGTAGGCCGTCAGAAGGTCGCAACGGCTGAGCGTTGTACAAAACGTAAAGCGTGAATCGTTCACGTCGCACGCTTTACGTTTCATTTTGTGTAGGAGGAGTTACCGTGCCTAAGATCAAGACCCACAAGGCAACGGCAAAGCGATTCCGCCGCACCGGGACCGGCAAGCTGGTATGCCGGCATCAGGGACGCGGGCACCTGCGCCGCAACAAGTCGGCGCGGACGCTGATGGGCTATCGCAAGACCGAAGTCATCGAAGCGCCGGCCGCCGAGAAGCACGTGTCTCGGTTGGCGCCCAACCTTAAGTAGGTCGCACAAGACAGGTCATGGCGCGCTCGCGCGCCCAGTGGCCACGACGAAGTGCTGGCTCGACCAGCCGCCATTGAAAGGAGTCATACATGCCCAGGGCTAAGGGCGGGGTGGTTCTCCGCCGTCGTCACAACAAAATCCTAAAGATCACCAAGGGGCAGCGGATGTCCCGGCATCTGCTGTGGCATCGCGCCAATGAAGCGATGCTCAAGTCGCTCTTCTACGCGTCGCGGGATCGCCGGCAAAAGAAACGCGACTTCCGCGGGCTGTGGATCGCCCGCATCAACGCCGCGGCGCGCCAGAACGGCATCACCTACAGCCGGCTGATGCACGCGCTCAAGCAAGCCGACATCCGGCTGGACCGCAAGATCCTGGCTGACCTGGCCGTGCGCGACGCGCAGGCCTTCGCCCGGATCGTGGAAGTCGCCAAAGCCGGATAAAGGCAACACCCAGCAGGGCGATCTGAGAGAGTGGGGAGCTTCCCCGCTCTCTTTTTTTCCTACGTAAGGGATTGCACAAAAGATTGACTTGGTGTATCATAGGTATTGAAACCGGCATCCTATTGGAGGTGTTTAGCGTCTGATCATCATTAATCTCAATCGGGTTGTATGCGACAACCTCCACAGAAAAGAGGGCAAGCCCATGAGTGCCAACGCCATTTCTCGAATCCTTGGACTTATTATCTTTGCTATTGTCGGCTGGCTCATCGGGACGATCTGGGCAGGCACCTCCCAACTCACCGCAGAATCGCTTCAGAAGATTCTGCCGCTCTCGGTGGTTGGCGGGGTCATCGGCGCGCTGACGGCGCCGTGGATCGTGTTGCGCCCGGCGGCGTGGCTGCGTCGCGGGGTACGTGAGTTGACGCTGAGCCAGATCCTGGCCGCGACGATCGGCCTGGTGATCGGTCTGGTGATTGCTGCGCTCGTCGCGATTCCCTTGCAATCGCTGCCTTATCCCTTCGGCAACATCTTGCCGGCCCTGGCCGCGCTCGTCCTGGCCTATCTGGGCATCACGGTCATGTTGTTGCGCCAGCAGGATATCTTCAGCCTATTCCGCAAACGCGGCGGCGGGTTGTCAGGAGGTGTAAACTTCGGCGGCGATGCCGACGCGGAGCAGCACAACGATGTCGTGCTGCTCGACACCAGTGTGATCATTGATGGCCGCATTGCGGATATCATCACAACGGGATTCATCCGCGCGCCGATATGGGTGCCGCGCTTTGTGCTGAATGAGTTGCAATATGTGGCGGACTCATCTGACACCCTACGCCGCAACCGGGGCCGGCGCGGGCTGGAGATGTTGAATCGGATGCAAAAAGAGTCTCCGGTTCCCGTGCGCATCGTGGACATGGATGTCGAAAGCGCACGCCAGGTGGATGCCAAGCTGGTTCAGCTCGGTCGTCAACTTAACTGTCCGATCATCACCAACGATTACAACTTGAACCGGGTCGCGGGCCTGCAAGGGGTGGTCGTCCTGAACATCAACGAACTCAGCAACGCCGTGAAATCGGTCGTGCTGCCGGGCGAAACGATGCTGATCCGGGTCATCCAGGAAGGGAAAGAGGCCGCGCAGGGCGTGGGCTACCTGGACGATGGCACGATGGTCGTGATCGAGAATGGCCGGCGCTATCTCAATAGCGAGCTAGAAGTGGCGGTGACCAAAGTCCTGCAAACCAACGCCGGCCGCATGATCTTCGCGGCGCCCGTGCGCTAGGGCCGCCCCGATGATCGTCGCGCTCTCTCGCCAAATGGGCAGCCGCGGCGATGAGAGCGCCGGCCGGGTGACGGCCGAGTTGGGCTTCTTGAGAGGTGATCCTATGTCTCTGGTTGTTTACAATACGCTGACCCACGAATCCGAGCCGTTTTCGACCATCGAGCCGGGCAAGGTACGCATGTACGTCTGCGGGCCAACGGTCTACGATGAGGCGCATGTCGGACATGCGATGTCATCCATTGTGTTCGATTTCATCCGGCGCTATCTGCAATACAAAGGCTACGAAGTGCGCCATGTGATGAACTTCACCGATGTAGATGACAAGATCATCAATCGCGCCAATAAGACCGGCGAAGATCCCGCCGTCATCGCTTCCCGCTACTCCGAAAAATACCAGGCGCAGTTGGCGCAGTTGAACGTGCTCCGACCGACCGTCTTTCCGCGCGTCTCCCAAACGATCACCGAAATCATCCAGATGATCGCCGGGCTGGTGGAGGGCGATCACGCCTACATCACGTCGAGCGGCGATGTCTATTTCCGCGTGCGTAACGATGCGGATTACGGCAAGCTCTCACGGCGGAAACTCGATGCCGCGGTCTCCGGCACGCGCGTCACCAGCAGCGAAGAAAAAGAGGACGAAGGGGATTTCGCGCTATGGAAAGCCGCCAAGCCCGGCGAACCGAGTTGGGACAGCCCGTGGGGCAAAGGCCGGCCCGGCTGGCACATCGAGTGCTCGGCCATGAATCTGCTGCACCTGGGCGACCAGATTGACATCCACGGCGGCGGCAACGACCTGATCTTCCCGCACCACGAGAACGAGATCGCCCAAACCGAGAGCTTCACCGGCAAGCCTTTTGCCCGTTACTGGCTGCACAACGGAATGCTCCAGCTCAAGGGCGAAAAGATGTCGAAAAGCCTGGGCAACCTGATCACCATCGAGGAGTTCCTGACGCATCACAGCGCCGACGTGTTGCGCCTGGTGATCGCCGGCAGCGGCTACCGGAAGCCACTGGCCTTCAACGATGACGTGATCGCCGACGGCGAGCGCGCGGTGGAGCGTCTGCGCGGCGCGTTGCGACCGGCCACCGGCAGCGCAGGCGCCGGCCCGGCCGCAGAGACGTTGGCAGCCCAGGTCACGCAGGCCCGCGCCGACTTCGAAGCGGCCATGGACAACGACTTCAACACGGCCGGCGGGTTGGCGGCCCTTTTCGATCTGGTGCGGGCGATCAATTTCGCACGTGACGCCGGTGTGGGCGGCCAGCCGTTTGCCGACGCGCAGGCGACCTTCCGGGAGTTGAACGGGGTGCTCGGCCTGGAGTTGACGACGCCACACGCCGAGGGCCAGTCCATCGCGCCGTTCGTCAATCTGCTTCTGACGATCCGCCAGGATTTGCGCAAGGCCAAGCAGTGGGCATTGGCCGACAAAGTCCGGGACGAACTGAAGGCGTTGGGCGTGATCGTCGAAGACGCCGCGCAGGGCAGCACGTGGCGCCTGTAGTAGGCGCAGGCGGGTTGCGCATGAGCGCGGCCGGCCGAAGCGTCGCGATGGCTCAGCAGAGATCCGACAAGCCGGCGGCCCCGCGCGAGACCGAAATCCTGTATGGCCGCCATGCGGTGCTGGAAGCGTTTCGAGCGGGCCGGCGGACCGTGCGCCGGGTGATGCTCGGCCAGGGCGTGAAGCAGCAAGCCGAGATCATCGGCGAAATCGTCGCGGCAGCCCAACTGACCGGCTGTCCCGTGATCGAGGTGGGCCGGCCGGCGCTGGACGCAGCCGGCGGGGTGAACCACCAGGGCGTCATCGCCGAGACCGGGCCTTACCCCTATGTGGCGCTGGAGCAGGCGATCAGCGCGGCGGGCGCGCCGCTGTGCCTGGTCTTGGACCACCTGCAGGATGTCCAGAACCTGGGCACGCTGCTGCGCACGGCCGAGGCGATGGCCGTCACCGGTGTCATCCTGCCGGATCGGCGGGCGGCCGGCATCACCCCGGCCGTGGTGAATGCATCGGCGGGGGCGGTTGAGCATCTGCACATCGCCCAAGTGACGAACCTGGTGCAAACGTTGGAGCGGCTCAAAAAAGCCGGTTTCTGGGTCGCCGGCCTGGATGCGGCGCCCGGCGCGACACCCCTGTCGCGCGCGGATCTATCGGGGCCGCTGGCCCTGGTGGTCGGCGCGGAGGGCGCGGGGCTGAGCCGGCTGGTGCGCGAGACTTGTGATTGGCTGGTCGCAATCCCGATGTATGGCCGCGTGGCGTCGCTCAATGCGGCAGTTGCGGGTTCAGTGGTCCTGGTGGCGGCGCAAGAAGCGCGAATGCGACGTCCTTAATCAAGAGATCGCGCGGGCGACAACACATCCCGCGCGAATCGGCCCCGATATTTGACTTTAAGGGCCGGTACGACTATACTGCCGATTCGCAACGCCAACCGAGCTGTGTTTTTGGCGCAGTATGAGTCGTGTGCTATAATCTCATCTGCGCCGACGTAGCTCAATCGGCAGAGCATCGACCTTGTAAGTCGAGGGTTGCCGGTTCGATTCCGGCCGTCGGCTTTGTGGCGGTAAGACAGCCACGGCACCTTATCAACCTGGGCAGATACCCAAGTGGCCAAAGGGGGCTGACTGTAAATCAGCTGGCGACGCCTTCGGTGGTTCGAATCCGCCTCTGCCCACACCATTGGTAAATTGGTATACTGGTAGCTTGGTGAGTTGGTGACGGAAAGTTAGTTCACCAGCTACCAATCTATCCGTTACCAAGATACTGATCGTTGCCCACGTAGCTCAGTCGGTAGAGCACGTTCTTGGTAAGAACGGGGTCATCGGTTCAAATCCGATCGTGGGCTTTGTGTTTGTCGTGTTCGGCGCTGTCTTATCTTGCCGTGAAGGCAAGAATAGAGCGGCGGGTTGACCATTTGTTAATTAGAATGTATGCGCTGACGCGCACAGCAGGAGGATACCATCCATGGCGAAGCAGGTATTTGAGCGCACCAAGCCGCACGTGAACGTGGGGACGATT
>CAZYHE010000259.1:2760-6698 GCA_964647225.1 uncultured Anaerolineales bacterium | reverse complement strand
CCGGAACGACCGTATGCGTCGGGACGCCCGCGGGCTTGTCCACGACGATGAGGTCAAGGTCTTGGTGGAGGATTGGGATGCGCATGGTTGGTAGGTTGGTAGATTGGTAGATGGGTAGATTGGTAGATTGGTAGATTGGTGAGTTACGCCCCAATCTACCAATCTACCGTCCACCAATCTACCGTGTCACGGCGCCAGCCGGCCCAAATCCCGCGGGAACAATGTCGCCAGGCGGATGTTGTCCAGGCCGAGCAGTTGCATGATGAAGCGTTCCAGGCCGATGGCGAAGCCGCCGTGGGGCGGCATGCCAAACTTGAATGCCTCCAGGTAGGTCTCGAACGGCGCCAGGTCTTTGTATCCCTTGCGCGCGGCTGCGTCCAGGTAGTCTTGATAGAGGTGCAGCCGTTGGCCGCCCGTCACCAACTCGGTGCCGCGGAAGAGCAGATCGAACGAGTTGGAGTAGCGCGGGTCGGCCGGGTTCGGGTGGGTGTAGAACGGCCGCTTCTCCATCGGGTAGCCGGTGACGAACAGGAAATCGCTGCCGTACTCCTCTTGCGCCCAACTGCCGAGCCAGCGTTCGTGCTGCGGGGCCAAATCCGGCTCGCCGCGGCAATCTTCCCCCCACCGCTTCAAGATCAACTCCTGCGCCTCCGGGAAGTAGATCGCCGGGATGGGCCGCAACACCGCGGGCAATTTCGCATCGAGCAGCGCCAACTCCGGCGCGTAGGCGGCCTTGAGGTGGCCGAGGATACCCGCCACGACCTCGGTCAGCACCGCCATGACATCGAGGTGATTACGGATGAAACCCATCTCCACGTCGAGGCTGACGTACTCGTTGATGTGGCGCACCGTGTCGTGCGGCTCGGCGCGGAAGACGGGGCCGACCTCGTAGACGCGCTCGAAGACCCCGACCATGATCTGCTTGTAGAACTGTGGGCTTTGCGCCAGATAGGCCTGGCGGTCGAAATACTTGACCGCAAAGACGTTGGCGCCGCCCTCGGTCGCCGAGGCAACCAGCTTGGGGGTCTGGATTTCGGTGAAGCCCAGGCTGTTCAGGGTCGCCCGATAGCCAGCCATCACCCCGGCCGACAGGCGAAAGAGCGCGCGCTTGGCCGGATGGCGCAGGCCGACCACCGCATGATCCAGGAACACCGGCAGGTTGGCCTTGAGCACGGGCTTGTTCAAGCTGAGCGGCGCGGCCTCGCTCACGGGCGAGAGCACGTCGAACGCCGGATCGTGCAGTTCGACGCCGTCCGGCGCTTGTGGCTCCGCGACGACCGTGCCTTCGACCGTCAGGACGGTTTCGGGCAGCAGCCCTTCCAGCGCCGCCAGCGCGGCCGGGCGCTCTGCATCCACGACGATCTGGATAGTCCCCTTGACGTCGCGCAGCACCAGGAAGTTGATCCCGCCCATGCGGCGCAGCGTGTGCAGCCAGCCGGCCAACCGCACGCGTTCACCGATGCGTGTCTTGACTTCGGTTGTGTAAATGCGTTCCATGTGGCCTCCTCAAAGAATAACGCGCCCCTCATCCGTCCGGGACGAGGAGCGCGCTCGTGGTGCCACCCTGGTTTGCCGCGATCTCACGACCACGACCTTAGCGGTCTGCAACGACCTGGCCTCGTAACGGGAGGCGCCGGCCTGGGTCTAGCCACGGCGCAGACTCCCACGACACGCGTATCGCGAGCCGGCCGGCCGGGTTCAACCCTGCAGCTCCGGAGTGTCTTTCCGAGGAAGCCCAGGCGACGCTCACAGCCCGACACGCCGCTCTCTGTGCTGTGCCGATCCTCGTACTCGCTCCATCACAGCTTTTCCACATATGGACGGGACGTGATTCCCGCGGAATCTCGTCGCCAAATGAGGGTGGAAGGATACCACAGGCGGCCCGCGATGTCAAAAGAAAAAATGAGCGTGTATGCTGGCAAATAAGTTAAGGAACCTTGCCTTGACCGACCGCGACTCCTTTGTTATAATCTAAATGCTGAGTTGAAATCCCGAAAAAAGTCGTGCTGTAAGGCCCGGAAGCGCAAGAGCCGATAGGAGACTGGATTCATGACTTCACAGGCTACCGCCGTCACGCGGTCATCGCCATTCTTTACCCCACATCGCATCCGCAGAATCCGCGAGGCCGGACTCGGCTATCTGTTTCTCTTCCCCGCTTTTGCGATCCTTGCGGTCTTCGAGTTCTTCCCGGTCTTCTACGGCCTCGGTATCAGCTTATGTACGAACTATCGGATCCGTTTCGCAGAGGGTCAGGGTTGCGTCTATGGGCTGGCAAACTACGCCAGAGCCTTCACTGACCCCAGCCAGGAAATGCTGCACTCTTTACTGGTCACAATAACCTATTCGGTGATTTCGGTCCCGCTGCAATTGGGGCTGGCGCTCGTCCTGGCGTATCTGCTGTTCCAGAACATCCGCGGCAAGGCCATCTACCGTGTGTTCTTTTTCATGCCCTACATCACACCGACGGTGGCCTCGGCGGCCGTGTGGGCGTTTTTGTACAGCCCAGACAAAGGATTAATCAACGAGGTCATCACCGCACTGGGTGGGCCGGCCCTGAAGTGGCTGGGCGAACCGCGCGGGGTTTTCCAGGTCATCGCGACGCTCAATGGCGGCAGCCTGCCGGAGTTTCTCCATGGCCCCAGTCTGACGATGATCGCGCTGATCATCTTCACGACCTGGGTATTTATCGGCTACGATACCGTGATCTTTCTGGCCGGGCTGGGCAATATCCCCGGTGAGCTTTACGAGGCCGCCAGAATTGATGGCGCCGGCGGCTGGCAGCTTTTCCGCCGTATCACCTTGCCTTTGTTGTCGCCGACAACCTTCTTCCTGTTATTGCTGACAGTGATCGGTACCTTCAAGGCGTTCAATCACATTTATGTCATGACGCTCGGCGGGCCGGGGAATGCGACGACGACGGCCAGTATCCTGATCTTCAAACAGATGTACGAGTACACGCGTTACGGGTACAGTGCGGCGCTATCCTTCATCTTATTTGCGATCATTCTGGTCATCACGGTGATCCAGAATCGTGTTGCCGGCAGCCGCGTGGTGTATTCATAAGGGGGCAATGTCATGGCGATCCAGGCAGTTCAACCCCAGGTCATCCAACCCAGGCGACCGCTATCATGGAGCACCATTGCGATCTATGTGGTGCTGACATTGGGCGCGATCATTGCGGTGATCCCGTTCATCTACATGCTGACGACGTCGGTCAAGAGCTACGGCAGCTTGATTGCTGGCAACCTGTGGCCGTGGGCCCCGTTGGGCACAGAGCCGGTGCAATGGATCAACTACCCCGACGCCATCCAGCAGATCGGATTCGACAAGCAATGGCAAATGCCCATGTTCTTCCGGTACACCATCAACAGCGCCATCGTAACCCTGGGTGTCGTGGCCGGCGTTTCACTGACCTCAGTGCTGGCGGGCTACGCGTTTGCCCAGATGGACATCCCCGGCAAAAACATCCTGTTTGTCTTGCTCCTGGCGACGATCATGATTCCGGGCGATCTGACTATCGTCCCCAAGGCCGTGATGATGTACCAGTTCCCGAATCCGTTCGGGTCGGGGTCGTGGTATAATACCTACTTGGCGCTGATCGTGCCGTTCCTGGCCAGTGTCTTTGGGATTTTCTTGCTGCGCCAGTTCTTTATGCAGATTCCGAAAGACCTGTTCGATGCGGCGGTGATTGATGGCGCAGGCCATGTCCGGTATCTCTTTCGGATCGTGTTGCCGCTATCGCGGCCGGCCCTGGTGTCGGTGGCGCTGCTCAACTTCATCTGGACGTGGGATAGCTTCAAGTGGCCGCTGTTGGTAACGCGCGACAGCAACATGCGAGTGCTGGCGGTCGGGCTGCAGCAGTTCCTGGTGGGCGAGGGCGGCACGAAGACCCATCTGATGATGGCCTTCTCTTCGATGGTGATCGTTCCGGTGATCGT
>CAZYHE010000259.1:1338-2660 GCA_964647225.1 uncultured Anaerolineales bacterium | reverse complement strand
AGGAGGTGAGCCTATATCTCAAGCTGACTCGCAAACCTATCTACCGATCCATCGTTCAATTCACTTAGGAGGCAGAATGAAATCCCGCAAATTGTTCGTCGCACTGAGCCTGTTGGTCGTGCTGTCCGTGTTCGTGGCAGCGTGCGCAGGCCCGACTCCGACCCCGGCCCCGGCGCCCACTGCGGCGCCGGCCGCTAAGGCTGAACCGACTAAGGCGCCCGAACCCACCAAGGCCCCGGCGCCCACCGCCGCGCCGGCCGCCAAGGCCGAGCCGACCAAAGCGCCTGAACCGACCAAGGCCCCGGCGCCCACCGCCGCGCCGGCCGCGCCAGCCGCCAAGGCGAACAACCCGCCGAAGACCGCGGCGGAAGTAGATGCCATCGAGTTGAAGGGCAAGAACGTCAGCGTCACCTACTGGCACAACCGGCCCCAGAAAGATCAGGACTTCCTGCAAGGGATGCTCGACGAGTTCAACAAGAGCAACCCCTACGGCATCACGGCCAAGGCCGAGATCGCGGGCGCGTCCTACAACGACGTGTACAACAAGATCAATGCCGCCATCCAGGCCAACCAGCCGCCCGACATTTCGGTCGCCTATCAGAACCAGGCCGCCTTCTATCGCAATCAGGGCGCCATCATTGACCTGACGCCGTTCGTCCAGAGCAAAACCTATGGTCTGAACGAGGCGGATCTCAAGGATTACTTCCAGGCGTTCCTGAACAGCGACAAGAACCCGCAGTTCAAGGGTGAGGTGTTAGGCTTCCCCACCCAGCGTTCCATGGAAGTGATGTTCTACAACGCGGATTGGCTGAAGCAGCTTGGCTACAATGAGCCGCCGAAGGACTGGAAGACGTTCGAGGAAATCGTTTGCAAGGCCGTCAACAAGGACAAGAAGCAGTACGGCTGGGCCTTCCGCCACGACGCTTCGAACTTCGCGTCCCAGGTCTTCTCCCGCGGCGGCCGCATCCTGGCCGAAGATGGCAGCGCCTACGCCTTCAACAGCCAGGCCGGCATTGACACCGTCAAGATGATCCAGACTCTGTTCGAGAAGGGCTGCGCGGTGGAGATCCCCACCAGCGAGCGTTACGGCGAGCAGAACCGCTTCGGCAACGGCGAGGTACTCTTCGTCTTCGCCTCGTCCTCGGGCCTGCCGTTCTACAAGGAAACGGTGGACAAGGGCTACCGCGTATTGGTAACGACACTTACCAAGAAGCTTGCAGAGCGGCTGACGGATTATTATACGGAAGTAGGCATCCGTGTACGGTATCTGCATTCGGATATTGATACACTGGAGCGCATGGCGATCATACGCGGATTGCGCT
>CAZYHE010000259.1:0-1328 GCA_964647225.1 uncultured Anaerolineales bacterium | reverse complement strand
CGTGATCGCTTCCTCTTCGGGCCTGCCGTTCTACAACGAGGCCGTGGGCAAGGCCGGCAAGTTCAAGTGGGACATCACCATGGCGCCCAACACCGGCAAGCCGGCGGTCAACTTGTACGGGGCCAGCGTCAGCGTCTACAAGACCACCCCCGAGAAGGAACTCGCAGCCTGGCTGGTGATCAAGTTCCTGGGCGATAAAGCCCAAACCAGCCGTTGGGCCATCCAGACCGGCTATCTGCCCGTGCGCCAGAGTGCGGTGGCCGATGTCGTGGCGGCCTACAAGGCCAACAAGGCCTGGGCCGGCGGCCTGGACGCCTCCTACGCCAAGATGTTCGATTGGGCACCGTATGCCATGATCGAATCGCCGGTCGCCGGCTACGATCCGGTGCGCGCGCTGATTGACACCGACATCATGAGCAAGGTGCTGACCGATCCGAAAGCGGATGTCAAGAAGTTGCTCGATGCTGGGGTCACCAAAGCGAACGGCATCTTGAAGGAAAACGCGCCCAAGTAAGGACGCGCCAGATCAGCCGGCTTGACCACCGGTCAGGTCTTCCGGGCAACCGGTCAACGGGGCGCAGGGTTAACCTGCGCCCCGTTGTGTTTGACGGCGCTGGGGTTGGAAGTTGGCATAAAACGCATTGTGCAAAAAACGGGGAAGTGTGCTACAATTGGTCTTGTTGAAAGCGCCAAGCTCACACTGGAACAAGGGGGTAAACCACATGCGCACCTATCGCCTCGCTCGTTTCGTCGCCATTCTCCTCTTCCTGGCCGCCTTGATCTATTTTGTCGGCGGCGTTGCATTGGGCGCCTACCTGTGGAATCGCGGCCTCGGCGATGGCTGGGGCAGCGGCTTCACTGGATGGATCTCGATCCCGATCTTCATCACCGCGTTCTTCGGCGCGCTGACCCTGCTGATGGCCGGCGTCGTGCTCTACTTCCTGGCCCTCATCAACACCAACCTGACGAAGGCCCGGCAGGGCGGTGTCTTCGCGGAGCCAAAGCCGAAGGCCGCGCCGTCCGTGGCCCATGCACCGATCGTCCCGCCCGCGTCCCGCCCGATGCCACCGCCGGTCGAGATTGCTGCGCCGCGGCTCGAAGTTGCACCGCCGGTCCCGCCCGCGGCAGAGGCCCCAACGGTCGTCATCGCCGCGCCGGCGGTCGAACCTGCCGCCCCGCCCGATCTGTTGGCGGAGCTACCAGATGGGGATGCGGATGCTGAGATCGCGCCGCGGGAGTTCACCGGCCGGCTGCCCGGCGCCGAACAAGCCGCGCGCATCGCCTCCGAACTGGCGGCCGCAAAAGACGCCGACCAACCCGCCGCCTGA
>CAZYHE010000258.1:0-6715 GCA_964647225.1 uncultured Anaerolineales bacterium | reverse complement strand
GCTGGGGCGTCGAGATCAGCGCGGAGTGGCTGGAAGGCGCGGAATATCAGGTGAGTGTCCTGGAGTCATAATGAACCAAACCCTTTGGCCCGACACCACGCGGCTCGACGACCGCGCGGAACTATGGATCGGCGGCTGCGCTGCGTCGGCGTTGGCGGCCGAATACGGCACGCCGCTCTATGTTTTCGACGAGGCGACGTTGCGCGGCCGGGCGGCCGCCTACCGCAGCGCGCTGGCGCGCTATTATCCGGGGTCGGCGCAGGCGGCCTATGCCGCGAAGGCGTATCTTTGCACCGCGCTGGCGCAAATCTTCGCCGAGGAAGGGCTTGATCTCGACGTGGTCTCCGGCGGCGAGTTACATGTGGCGCTGGCCGCGGGTTTCCCCCCCGAACGGATTCACTTCCACGGCAACAACAAATCACTGGAGGAACTGGCGCAGGCGCTCGCCGCTGGCCCTTCGACTGCGCTCAGGACAGGCCCTTCGACGCCGCTCAGGACGGGTATTGGCCGCATCGTCGTGGACAACTTCCACGAGCTTGCGCTGCTCACCGAGTTGACCGACGCAATACGCACTACGCAATACGCAGCCCTCCCCGCGCCCATCTGGCTGCGCCTCGCGCCGGGCGTTCAGGCCCACACCCACGCACATATCCAGACCGGCCAGACGGATACCAAATTCGGCTTTACGATCGCCACCGGTGACGCGGAACGCGCGGTGGCTCAGGCAATGGCCGCGCCGGGGCTGGCGCTGGTCGGTCTGCACTGTCATATCGGCTCGCAAATTTACGAAGCCGAGGACTTGAGCCTGGCCGCGGCGAAGCTGATCGAGTTCGCCGCCCAGATGCACGCCCGACACGGCTTCGAGTTGCGCGAGCTGAGTCCCGGCGGCGGGTGGGGCGTGCCGATGGTCGCCGGGGATCCGACTGCGCCCATCGAGCCGTACATCGCCACGCTCTCCGCCGCGATTGCGACGACGTGCCAGCAGACCGGGATGCCGCTGCCGCATCTCGTGTTGGAGCCTGGGCGCTCGTTGGTGGCGCCGGCCGCGGTGGCGCTCTACACCGTCGGCGCGCGCAAGGAGATCCCCGGCGTGCGCACCTACGTGGCGGTGGACGGCGGCATGGCCGACAATATCCGGCCCGCGCTGTACGGCGCGGGGTATACGGCGTTGCGAATTGCAGAATGCAGAATGCAGAATGCGGAACGCGACGCGGAGACTGAGGTCGTGACCATTGCGGGGAAGTTTTGCGAGTCGGGCGATATCTTGATCCGAGATATTGATCTGCCACGGCTGGAGGCGGGCGACCTGCTGGCGATCCCGATGGCGGGCGCGTATACGCTGGCGATGGCTTCGAACTACAATCTGGCGCGTCGTCCGGCGGTCGTGCTCGTTAATCAGGGGAAGGCGCGGCTGATCCAACGCCGCGAAACCTACGCCGACCTGCGGGCGCGCGATCTGCCGCTGGAGCGTCACGCACTACGCAATACGCAACACGAGGCACGTTTCACCAAATATCAGGCGCTCGGCAACGACTATATCGTGCTTGACCCGGCCGATTGGCCGGCGCCGCCGACGCCGGCGCAAATTCAGCGCATCTGCGACCGGCATCTGGGGATCGGCGCGGACGGCATTTTGTGGGGGCCCACCATACCGGATGACTATGTAGGGCCGGTTGGCAACCGGCCCTACAGCGTGCGGTTGTTCAACCCGGATGGCGGGGAGTTCGAGAAGAGCGGCAACGGGCTGCGCATCTTCGCCCGCTATCTGTGGGATCGCCGCCTGCCCGCCGGGCCGGACTTCGCGCTGGACACGCCAGGGGGGCCGGTGCTCGCCCATGTGCTGGACGCGGCGGGCGAGCGGATCGCGCTGGAGATGGGACAAATCACCTTTGCCAGCGCGGAAATCCCATTGACCGGGCCGGCGCGGGAGGTGATCGAGGAGCAGGTGGCGGTCGCCGGCCGGTCGGTGCGCATCACGGCCGTCGGCATCGGCAACCCGCATTGCGTAGTGTTTGTTGACGCCCAGACCTTCGAGGTCGCCGAAGACCCTTCGACGGACTCAGGGCAAGCGCTCGAAGGTCTCGCGCAAGTGCTCGGCCCGGAGTTGGAACGCCTGCCGCTCTTCCCGAACCGCACGAACGTACAGTTTGCGCAGGTCATCGGCCCGCACGACCTGCGCATCGCGATCTGGGAGCGCGGCGCGGGGTATACGTTGGCGTCGGGCACGTCGAGTTGCGCGGCCGCGGCGGCCGCGATCCGCACCGGCCACTGCGCCAGCCCGGTCACGGTGCATATGCCGGGCGGCGCATTGCTCGTCGAAATCAGCCCCGACTGGGCGGCCCGGTTGACCGGAACGGTGGCGCCGGTCTGCCGGGGCGAGTTGAGTGAGGATGTGTTGCGTATTGCGTAGTACGTATTGCGTATTCTGCACCGATTCTGGGGCAACACGCAATACGCAACACGAACTACGTCCGCACCCGGCTCATCAACACGACCGCCGCCACCATGAAAACCGCCGTGAAAAGCCAGACGGCGCTGTAGCCGACGAGATCAACCAGCCCGCCGGCCAGGATCGGGCCGGTGACGGCCGCAAGGGATGAGGAGAAATAGTAAAGTCCCGTGTACGCGCCGATGCTGCCGCCCTTGGATAGATCGTAAACCATCGGCAGCGAATTGATGTTGACGAGCGCCCAGAAGCCGCCCATCACCGCCAGCACGGCCAACAAGATGGTGGGGTTGCGGACGGTGAAGCCGGCGACCAGGCCGGCCAGCATCCCGACCAGGCCCACGATGATCGTCGGCTTGCGGCCCACACGGGTGGCGATCAGGCCGCTGGGGATGGCGAAGAGGATGAGGGCGGCCGCGAACGCCGTGAGCATCTGCGTGCCCGTGCCGACGCTGATGCCGAGCACGTTGCGGGCGTAGAGCGTGAAAAACGCCTCCATCGCGTTCCAGCCGACGAACCAGGCGAAGATGGCCGCCAGGAGGAACAGCCCGCTCTTGTCGGGATTCTGGAGCACCTGGCGGGCGTTCGCCAGGACGCCGGGCGCGGGTGCTTCGGCACCCGGCTCGGCGCTCAGGTCTGGCTCGCGGACGCGCCAGAGGACGATGGCAACGGCCAGCAACAGCACAGCCGCACCGGCGATGAAAGGCAACGGCGCGCCGAGCTTGTAGAGCGCGCCGCCGGCAAAGAGCGCAATCGCGCCGCCCAGCCCGCCCATCAGGTTGATGACGCCGTTGGCTTTGCTGCGCTCCTGCGGCGCAAACAGGTCGCCCAGGAACGCGACGGTCGGGGAACGGA
Organism: uncultured Anaerolineales bacterium; assembly: GCA_964647225.1. Lineage (GTDB taxonomy): Bacteria > Chloroflexota > Anaerolineae > CG2-30-64-16 > CG2-30-64-16 > CAZYHE01. Next base: position 3,414 of record CAZYHE010000258.1, on the reverse strand, counting down.
ACAAGGCCATGCCGAGGTTCGTGCCCAGGATCGCCAGGCCGATCAGGACGAAATTGTCCCGCACGAACGGCACGAGGACGAAGAAGAGCGCGGCGATCGGCGCGCCGAGCATGATCCAGGGCTTGCGCCGGCCAAAGCGGGAGCGGGTACGGTCGGAGCGACTCCCGACCCAGGGTTGCCCGAACATGTTGATCAGGTTGTCCCATGTTAGAATAAAGCCGATGACGATCGCGGCCAGCCCCAAATCTTCCAACATGGGCGGAATCAAACTATTGAAGAGGGGCCAGATGATGCTGATACCGAAGAAGCCGAAACCGACCACGAAGGTCTTGCGCCAGGGAAACGAACGGGTAGCCATGGGCGATCCTTTCTTGGCAATTGGATGAGGAAGACACGCGACGCGCAACTGAACGATGACCGCTATCTTACCACACATGTGCGGGCGCAACTAACCCGCCTGCTCGTTTTGCAAAACCACAACACCATGAGGATACCAGGCATATGACGACACAATTCATTCGCAACGACCGGCCGCGCATCGTGATCACGGGGATGGGCGCGATCACGCCGCTGGGGCTGGATATCGAGACGACGTACCAAAATCTGATCGCTGGCAAATCGGGGGTAGTTTTTCTGCCACAGCTCGATGTGCCCGACGCGCCGACTAAGATCGGGGGCGCAGTCAAGGGCTTCGACGCCGCGAAGTATATGGATGTGCGGGAAGCGCGGCGCTATATGCATTTCGCCACCTTTGCACTGGCCGCGGCGACCCAGGCGGTCAACGACGCGGGGTTGGACATGACGGCCGAAGACCCCACGCGGGTGGGGGTGGATATCGGCAGCGCGCTGGGCGCGGCGATGTTGATCGAAGAGCAGCGGATGCTGCTGGAGAAACGCGGCCCGCGCGGGATCAACCCGCTGGCGATCCCCGCGGGAATCACGACCACGCCCCCGTGCCTGATCGCGGTCAAATACGGCATCAAAGGCCCGGTGTATGCCACGGTGGCGGCCTGCTCCACCGGCGCGGTGGTGATCGGCGAATCGGCCAAGCGGATGGCGTGGGGCGATGCCGACGTGTTCATCGCGGGCGGGTCCGACAGCGTCATGTCGGTGATGTCCATCACCGGCTTTGCCCGGCTCGGCGCGCTCTCGCAGAAGAACGACACGCCGGAACAGGCGTGCGCGCCCTTTGCGGGGAATCGCACCGGCGCGGTGGCCGCTGAAGGCGCGGCGGCGGTCGTGCTAGAGACCCTGGAACATGCGCTGCGCCGCAACGCGCGCATCCTGGCCGAGGTCATCGGCTACGGCTTCACGTGCGATGGCTATCACATGGCCGCGCCCGCGCCCGATGCTGAACAAGCCGCCCGCGCCATGAAAATGGCGATCCACACGGCCGGCATCGCACCGGAGGAGTTGGACTGGATCGGCGCGCACGGCACGGGCACGCAGCTCAACGACGTGGCCGAGACGAAGGCCATCAAAATGGCGCTCGGCGACGCGGCCTACAATGTGCCCATCAGTTCCGTCAAGTCGGGGCTGGGCCACATGTTCGGCGGCGCGGCGACCATCTCCGCGCTGGCCGGGATCAAAGCGATGGAGCACGGCCTGCTGCCGCCCACCATCAACTACGAGATTCCAGACCCCGAATGCGATCTGGACTATATCCCCAACCAGGCGCGCAAGGCGGATGTCCGCACACTGATGGTCAACGGCTTCGGCTTCGGCGGGCAGAACGCCAGCCTGATCGTGAGGAAGTGGGCGGCATAGATCGGCTGATTTAGACAGGATTTACAAGATTCACAGGACGATCTCGGTACATATATCCTGTTTCATCCTGTAAATCCTGTCTGCGGGCCGCCTACGCGTGCGCAATTCGCGGCCGGATTTGCGCGATCCAACGACGCACGGCCGGGATACGCAGCAGCAATAGCAATCCGACCGCCGCGCCCCAGAGCAGCGGCTCGCGGCGGTCGGCCTTCACCAGCCAGACGTAATGGATGATGACCAGCAGCCCGGCGACGTACACGGCCTGGTGCAGGCGCTTCCACCGTTTCCCCAGCCGTTTCATCCAGCCGCGCGTCGAGGTGATCGCCAGCGGGATCAGGATCAGGAACGCGGCGAAACCGACCAGGGCGTAGCGTTTCTCGAAGATCGCCTCGCGCAGCAGGAACAGGTCCAGGCCATAGTCCAGCACCGCGAAGATCAGGAAGTGCAGGCCGGCGTACAGGAACGCATACAGTCCCAGCGGCCGCCGCCACTTCACCGCCTGCCGAATGCCGAAGACCGAACTGAGCGGCGTGCAGGCCAACGACAGGACCAATAAGATCAGCGCGGTCTTACCGGTGCGCAACGTGAGCGCCTGGATCGGATTGGCCGTCAGTTGATCGTGCAGACCATCCCAAATCAGCAGGGCCAGCGGCGCCAACGCGGCGAGATGCACCGCGACCTGCGCCGCCGCCCCCCACCGAGTGCGGCCGCTCGCCCCCCTGCTTTGGCCGGTCTCCAGCCTTTTGCTCTGGCCGGTCTCCGACCGTGCCAGTTCCCGAACCCGCCCCATCAATAATTCTTCCTCAGATCCATCCCCGTGTAAAGTTGCGCCACCTGCTCGGCGTAGCCGTTGAACGGCAACGTCCGGCGGCGGCCTAACTCACCGATCCGTCGTTCGCTCGCCTGCGACCAACGCGGATGCGACACATCCGGGTTGACGTTGGCGTAGAAGCCGTACTCATCCGGCGCCATATTCATCCAGAGCGACTCCGGCGCCTGGTCCACCAGGTCAATCTTGACGATACTTTTGATGCTCTTGAAGCCGTACTTCCACGGCACGACCAGGCGGAGCGGCGCGCCGTTCTGGGGCAACAAGGTCTTGCCGTAGAGGCCGGTCGAAAGGATCGTCAGATCGTGCATCGCCTCATCCAGGCGCAATCCCTCGGTGTAGGGCCACGGGAAGAAGGCCATGCGCTGGCCGGGCAGCAGGCGCGAGTCGAGCAGCGTCTCGAACCGGACGTACTTGGCGCTGGACAGCGGTTCGACCGCTTTCAGCAGGCCGGCCAGCGAAAAGCCCAGCCACGGGATCACCATGGACCAGCCTTCCACGCAGCGCATCCGGTAGATCCGCTCTTCCTGCGGGTACTTCTGCAGGATGTCCTCGACGCCGATGGTCATCGGCTTATTGACCAGCCCACCGATCGCCACCGTCCAGGGCGAAGTCTTGAAGCCCTCCGCCAGCTTGGCGACCGCCTCTTTGTCGGTGGTGAACTCATAGAAGTTGTTGTAGCCGGTGACATCCTCGAACGAAGTCAGCGGCTCGGCTGCGTCGGCCGGCACACTTTTGGCGGTCGGGGTCGGCGCGACGGTCGGATCGCCCGGCGACACGGGCGGCTTCGCCAGCGACGCCGGGGGTGTCGCCTCGGC
>CAZYHE010000257.1:783-6721 GCA_964647225.1 uncultured Anaerolineales bacterium | reverse complement strand
GACGCGCCCGCGTGGAATGCCGCGTCGCCGTCGCCCGTGCAATCCACGATGCGCCGCGCCAGGATCGGCTGCCGGCCCGATTTGTTCTGGAGAATCCCGCCGGTGATGGTGTCGCCTTCCTTGAGTGTGCCGGCGTAGAACGTATAGTACAGCACCCGCACGCCCGCTTCGGCCATCATCTCGTCCAGGAGCAGCTTCAGCCCCTCGACGTGGAAGTCGAAACAGGAGCCATCGTAGGTGGCGAAGCCGCGCGCCAGCATCCGCAGGCGGATTTCGTCCGCGATGCCGCCGACGATGTGCTGGCTGCGGTCGTTCCACGCGTTGTACTGGCTGATGTGGTTGTGGCCGCCCGATGTGGCGACCCCGCCCAGGCAGTTGAACTGCTCGACGATGCACGTCCTGGCCCCGCGGCGGGCCGCGGCCAGCGCCGCCGCCACCCCCGCCGGCCCCCCGCCGACGATGAGGACGTCTACCTGGTCAATGACTAGGATTTCGGTGTTGGTTTCGCGAATGGATTGCACGGTTTGATCCTTTGGTCCGGGACGCGGACGACACTGACTACGCGGACGACGCGGATAAATTTGCTTCTTTGGCGAGACTGCCAGGGTGACAGCAGCAAAAGTGACCTTCTGCGATACTGCTTTTTGTCCGCGTTCTCCGCGTCATCCGCGTCGTCCGCGTTCCGTTTTCGGGGCTATCCCTTCACGCCTGACGATACCACGCTCTGCACGAAATACTTGTTGATGAAGACGAACAGGATCATCAGCGGGATCGTCGCCAGGACGGTCGCGGCCATGATCGCCGGGTAGTTGACCTCCGAGTGCGTCTCGATGAACGCGGCCAGCGTCAACGGCACGGTGAATTTCTCGGAGCGGTTGATCATGACCAGCGGCGTGCTGTAATCGTTCCAACGCCAGATGAAAAGGATCAGCGAGAGCGCCGAGAGCTGCGGCCCGATGGAGGGCACGACGACGGTCCAAACGCGGCGCAAGTGCCCGGCGCCATCAATCTGCGCCGCGTCGAACAGGTCTTGTGGGATCGTCAGGCAGGCCTGGCGGATCAAGAAGACGCCATACGCGGTGATCATGTAGGGCAGGATGAGCGCCCAGTGCGTGTTGTAGATCCCCATCCAGTTGGCGATCATGAAGCGCGGCACCATCAGCACCTGCTCCGGGATGATCATCGTGCCCAGGTAGAGCAGGAAGACCGCTTGTTTGCCCGGAAAGCGCAGCCGGGCGAAGGCATAGCCGGCAAGGGTGGAGGTGATGAGCGGGCCGATGACGCCGGGCAGCGTGACGGTGATCGAGTTCAGGTACGCCTTCCAGAACGGCACCGAGCGCGACGCGCTGATCAGGCTGCCCACCCCCAGGACGCGTTCATAGGGCTGCGTGGTGAAGACCGGCGGGAGCCACTGGATCGGGAAGGAGAAAACGTCCACCTCGCGCTTGAACGAGGTCGAGATCGTCCAGATGAACGGGACGATGGTCAGGACGCCCACCGCGAAGACCAATGCCGTGATGAACAGGCGTGCGGCTCGCACCTGCGTCTTGCGCGGGATGCCGAGAAAGTCGTAAGAAGTTGCTGCTGCCATCATTGTCTCCTGGCTGCGGAGCGGAATCGGCGATTGAAATCGCGGCTAATGGGCGCTGCGGCGCCGGGCGTCCATCTGCATGGACGCGGCCCCGGTCGGCGCAGGCCGACCTGGCGGCAGGCTGCCCCTTCGCCCCGAATTCCATTCGGTGGCGATCAATACTCCACCACAATCCTTCTCTGCCCCCACCACTGCACCAGCGTGATGAGCGCCACGATGATCATCAGCACCCACGCGATCGCCGAGGCGTAGCCCATTTTGTAGAACACGAAACCGTAGCGGTACACGTTATAGGCCAGCATCGTGGTGGCCGTCCCTGGGCCGCCCTGCGTCATCACGTTGATGATGTCGAACACCTTGAACGAGCCGATCACGCCCGTCACCAGCAGGAAAAAGGAGGTGGGGGTGAGCAGCGGGAAGATCAGGTAGCGGAACTTGGCCCACGCGCCCGCGCCGTCAATGTCCGCGGCTTCGTAGAGTTCTTGCGGAATCCCCTGCAGCCCGGCCAGGTAAATCACCATGTTGTAGCCGAACCCGCCCCACACCGCGATGAACATCAGCGTGGGCAAGGCCCAGGTCGAACTGCCCAGCCATTTGGGTGGGTTCTCCATGCCGAGCGATTGCAGGAACGAAGTGATCGGGCCATACGAGGGGTGGAAGATCGCCAGCCACACCGCGGCAATCGCGATCGAGCTGGTGATGTAGGGCAGAAAGACCATCGAGCGCAGGAAGCCGCGGCCATAGGCGAAGCGGTTGAGCATCAGCGCGAAGATCAGCCCCGCCGCCATCGTAATGGGCACCGCCAGCATGTAGCGCAGGTTATTGCGCAGCGAATCGGTGAACCACTTGTCGCTGGGCAACTCCAGGAAGTTCTTCACGCCGACGAATTTCAGCTTGTCGAACCCGCCGACGAAGTTCCAGTCGGTGAACGAGAGCACCAGCGACATCAAGACGGGGATGACGACGAAGATCGAATAAATCAGCAGATTGGGCGCGATCAGCCCATAGCCGGCCAGCGCCTCCTGGCGGGCGAGACGGGTCATGCGTTTGGGGTTACTGTTGGGTGGGGTGTTCTTCATGCGCCCTCCGACCTACCCCCCAGCCCCCTCCCGGCCAGGGAAGGGGAGCATAACTCCCCCTCTCCGCGTCGGAGAGGGGGGCAGGGGGGTGAGGTATGGCTACTTCTTGCAAACCTTGCCCAGCGCCTCGTCGCAGCGCTTCTTGACGTTCTTCATCGCGTCTTCTGGCTTCAGCTCGCCCAGGAAGACACGGGTCAGCTCTTCCTTTTGAATTTGTCCCATCTCAGCCGCGGCGGTGGCCCGGAACTGGATTGGGTAGTTCTTGTCGGCGTTGCCGAACATGACCGTCTTGTAGGTGTCCAGATCCATGTACTTCTGGTAATCCGCGAATACACTGAGGAAGGACTGGATCGAGTCTTCGGGCTTGCGGCCGCGCCAGAGGGTCATGCGGCCGAACGGCGTCATGTTGATGTAGCCCTCGGTGCCCCACCACTTCATGAACTTCCAGGCGGCTTCCTTGTTTTTGCTCGACTTGGCGATGGAGCAGCGGTCGTCGGCGTTGCCCGGCCGGAAGACGTTGGGCGTGTCTTTGAAGTGCGGCATCGGCGCAAAGAAGATCGGGAAGTCGCGCGGGTTGTCCTTGACGTTCGCGACGTAGCGCAGGATCCAGGAGCCTTCGATCAGCATCGCGGCTTTGCCCGTCAGGAACTCGCTGTACGGCTGGAGCTTGCCGGCGGTCACATCGCCCAGCGGCGCGACGCTCTTGTCCGCATCCTGCATCTGCACGCGCATCTTGAGCGCCTGCAGGAAGAGCGGATCATCGTATGCGGTCATGCATTCATCCTTGTAGACGAAATCGCCGCCCTTGAGGATGATCACCGGCTCGAAGCTCCACTCGGACTGATAGAAGGCGCCGTAACGCTTGGTGGGGCCGGAGCCTTTCACCAGCTTCTTGGCGTAGTCCATGTACTCTTCCCAGGTCCAGTCGGTCGGGACCTTGAGACCGGCCTCGTCCAGCGCGGCCTTGTTCAGGTAGACGAAGCGCGGTTGGGAGTTGAAGATCAGCGCCCAGTATTTGCCGTCCCACTGGTTGTCCAGCTTGCCCCATTCCTTCTCGGGGTTGAAGCCGGCAAAGAAGCCGTCCAGCGGTTCGAGCGCGCCGGCATCCGCGCGCTGCTTGAGGCGGGTCAGGCCATAGCTCACCAGCACATCTACCTCGCCGGCCGCTTGCAGCCCGACATCGAGCTTGACGTTGCCCTCGTCATTGTTCGGGTACTGCACATACTCGACCTGGATGTCGGCGTTGGCTTTGTTCCAGGCTTCCACGGTCTGCTTGGGGCCGTTGGCTTCGGGCACGCCGCCCCACCAGCGCAGCTTGACCGCCTGCTTGGGGGCGGGCGCCGCGGTCGGGGCCGCCGCGGCCTTGGTCGGCTCAGCTTTGGCCGCGGGCGCGGCCGGTTGCGCGGCGGGCGCGGGGGCCGGAGCCGGCGCGCAGGCGGCCAGCATGGCGCCGGCGGCCAGGCCACCGCTCAGCTTGAGCAGGTCTCGACGGGACAGACGTTTGACGGTTGACATGGGGTCTCTCCTTTCAGGGTTGTGAGTTGGCGACTGTTTGATGACCATTGGCGTGACTCGAGTTTCGGACGATCAGCGGGCAGGGCGTGACGATATTCCATGCCTGGCCGTCCGGCTCGTTCATCAGCATCAGCAGGCGGCGGGCGGCGATGGCGCCCATGGCCTGGAAATCCACCCGCGCGGTCGTCAGCGGCGGGTCGGTGAAGCGGGCAATGTCGTAGTCGTAGAAGCCGGTGATCGCGACATCGTCGGGCACGCGGCGGCCGGCCTCGCGCAGCGCGCTGACTCCGCCGATCGCCATCGTGTCCGAGGCGTAGGCGATGGCGTCCACGTCGGGCGTTTGCGCCAGCAGTTGCTGCGTCATGGCGTAGCCCGAACCCGCATCGAAATCGCCGCAGTTGACGGAGATCGGCTCGCCCACCATCCCGTGGCGCGCCAGGGCCAGGCGGCAGCCCTTCTCCTTCTCTTCGCTGCTGGTGGTGGTGCAGGGGCCGTTGACCAGGGCGATGCGCCGGCGGCCGGTTGCCAGCAGATGCGCGACGATCCGACGCATGCCATCAAGGTAATCGGCGATCACGCAATTGACCGGGAGGGGGTTCACATGCGCGCCGGCCACAACCAACGGCAATCCCACGCGCTGCAACGCCGCGACGAGCTCGCGATTGACCATGCCCCCCATGAAGATGAGACCGTTCACGCTCGAATCGGCGGCATATTGCTCCGCTTCGTGCGGATCATCCATGCACGTGCGCTGTAATCGAACGGTGAAACCACGTTGTTCCAGGATCGGTTGGGCCGCCCGATGGATCGGGCCTTCGATGCCGCTGCTGGCGAAGATCTCCGACTCTCGCAGCACATCGTCTGTACGCGCCAACAGCAGGATGGTCTTGGTGGCTTGCGCCGGCCGGGCCGCCGCCTTAAGCGGGTAGCCCAGCGCCTCGGCTGCCCGCAGCACCGTCGCCCGCGTCGCATCATCCACGTAAGGGTAGTCGTTCAGGGCGCGCGACACCGTGGCGGGGGAGACGTTGGCCTGTTGGGCGATCTGGCGAACCGTGGGGCGCATGGCGACCTTTCCGGGAGCACCGGGTTTGCAACTTGTTGCTGAGACAAATATAGCATTGTTTCAGTAACAAGTCAATGGGTCGCCGTGAAATTGAAACAAACTTGAAATTAATCTTCTGGATAAAATCCGCGGCCGCGCGCAACGCCCGCTCTGTAAACATAAACCGCGCCGGGCATCCGCTTTACCAACAGATGCCCGGCGCGGCCGCAACGCAGGTAATCCCAATCGCTTATCAGGGACGGCTTACGCTGATTTCGCGCGTGAAGACGTTGTTGCCCTCGTTGTTCTCGGCCACGGCCCCGCCCGTATCAACCACCACCTTCGTGGTCAGCTTGGCATACCAACTCGGATAGCCCGTGTAGTTGCAGTTCAGGATGCGTCCCCCGTTCGCCACGAGGCTGTCCACCGTCCATTCGCAGGCCGGCGCGGGGTAGTTCTCACCGGCAAACCACTGCACCTTGAACGCGCCGGCCGCCGCGTTCCCCTTGTTGTACACCCCCACCCGTACCGCCACCGCCTTGCCCTGCGTCGGTGTGGCCGGGTTCAGCGCAAACTCCGACACGTACAGGTCTGGCGCGGCCGCGGCCACAGGCTGCGACACGCTGATTTCGCGCGTGAGGACGTTGTTGCCCTCATTGTTCTCGGCCACGGCCCCGCCCGTATCAACCACCACCTTCGTGGTCAGCTTGG
>CAZYHE010000257.1:0-683 GCA_964647225.1 uncultured Anaerolineales bacterium | reverse complement strand
GTGTGGCCGGGTTCAGCGCAAACTCCGACACGTACAGGTCTGGCGCGGCCGCGGCAGGTGGCGGCGCCGGAGTGGAGGTTGCGGTGGGCGCGGGGCCAGGTGGTGGAGTTGCTGTCCGGGTGGCGGTCGGCGCCTTGCCGGCGCCACCGGTAGTCGGGGTTGCGGTGGCTGTCGCTGCTGCGGTGGCCGGTGCTGCGGTGGCCGGCGCTGTTGCCGACGCCCTTGCGCCTGCCAGGGCCGTTTCCAAAGCCGACACGGTCGCCTGAACCCTGCGGGCTTGCTCGGTCAAAGCGACGACAGCCTGCACGGTGCCCTCGATATCTCCCGGCGGTGAAACGGGTGCGGCGCATGCCGTCACCCCGATGAGGAGCGCCATGCAGACCGCTGCGAATCGGACGACATCTGTGAGTTTCATGAGAGACCTCCTCTATTATGGCTGAGCGCATGGCAGTCAGGGATGGGGCCGCCGTTGGGCGCTCAACGAAGGATATGCGGCGAAGCAGACCGCAATCGCCGCGGTCGAGTGAGTGACAGTATCGCGCAGGTGAGGATCGGTGTCAAGCTGCTTTCTAGCCCTCAACTGCCTCCGCCTTCGGCGTGCCGATCCGTTATCTTGGCCTGCGGGTAAAATTCGTCTTCTGCCCACTCGATCTCGTACGGCAGCTCGACATCAAAAAGCCCGA
>CAZYHE010000256.1:3926-6724 GCA_964647225.1 uncultured Anaerolineales bacterium | reverse complement strand
AAACGTGATGCGTGAAACGTCAAAGCGCAAGCATCCTGAGCGGAGCAGCGGTTTTGGCTGCGCAGTCGAACGCTCTGCGTGCGGGCTTGCATTGATGTTCACCGAACGCGAAGGAGGTGCTGCGATGTCTGGTGGGATCGAAGCGTTGCTTGGCGGGGTCTTGCTCGTCGCGGGGCGGCGGATCTTCTGGCTCTTCGTGGCAGGCGTTGGGTTTGTCATCGGGCTGTCGTTGGCGCCGCGCCTGCTGCCCAACCAACCGGAGGGGGTCATCCTCGTCGCTGCGCTGATCTTCGCGCTGTTGGGCGCGCTGATCGCACAGTATGCGCAGAAGGCGGCGATCAGTATCGTGGGCTTCCTGAGCGGCGGCTGGCTGGCGCTTTGGGCCTTCCGCACCCTGGTCGGTGATGTGGGCGTGTTGCAGTGGGTCGCCTTCATCGTGGGTGGGATCATCGGCATCGTGCTCCTGTACGCCCTGTTCGAGTGGGGGCTGGTGCTGCTCTCATCCCTGGTCGGCGCCAACCTGCTGACGAGCGCGTTGATGCGCCTGTTGCCTTCGTTCGATGGGCCGGTGTTTGTGATTTTCCTCATCCTGTTCGGCGCGGGCGTGCTGATCCAGGCGCGCACGCTGCCGCGGTAAGGCCCTGTTTTTTGACAGGATGAACAGGATTTACAGGATGATCCTACCTTCCTTATCCTGTTCATCCTGTCAATCCTGTCCTCTTCGGGGGGGTGTCCATGTCTGACCCACTGCTCGATCTTGATTATCAGCCGCACCTGCCGCCCAAGACCGACTATGGCATCGGCATCATCGGGTGTGGCGGGATCGTGAACTACGCCGCGTTGCCCACCTATCGGAAGCACAACCTGAACGTCGTGGCTTGCTATGATGTCCGCACCGAGTCGGCCGAGCGCACCGCGCAGGAGTTCAACATCCCGAAGGTGTACCGGGCGTTGGATGCGCTGCTGGACGACAAAGCGGTGGAGATCGTGGAGATTTCGGTCCCGCCATGGGTGCAGCTCGACATTGCCCGCCAATGCATCGCCGCCGGCAAACATCTGTTGTGCCAGAAGCCGCTGTCGGACAAGCTGGCCGAGGCCGCCGAGATCGTCCGACTGGCCGGTGAGGCGGGCGTCAAGCTGGCGGTGAACCAGCAGCTCCGCTGGGGCCAGGGCCTTCGCGCCGCGCGGACGTTGATCCGCAAGGGGTGGGCCGGCCAGGTGACGGACGCCTCGATCCAGGTCAGCGTGAACACGGCGTGGGACATGTGGCCGTGGCTGGCCAGCCAGGAGCGGCTGGAGATCCTCTATCACAGCATCCACTACATTGACGCCATCCGTTCGCTGTTCGGCGATCCTGAATGGATCACCAGCCGCCACAGCCGCTATCCGCTCCAGGGGCAGGTGCGCGGCGAGACCAAGACGCTTACGATTCTGGACTATTCGGACGCGCCGCGCACCGGCGACCTTCAATATACCGCGCCGAACATGCAGGCGTTCGTGGCCGACAATCACTACAATCTGAGCGACGACTACTTCGCGATCTTTCGTTTCATCGGCACCGAGGGGGTGATCACCGGGACCCTCGGCGCGATGTACAACTATCCGCACGGCCAGCCCGATACATTGGCCTGGAGCAGCCGGCGCTACTACACCGACAAGCGCTTCGAGGCCAAGCTCGAAGGCAAATGGATCCCCGATTCGTTCATCGGCCCGACCGCCTCGCTGATGGAGGCGATCCAGACCGGCGGCGTCCCGGAGACGGATGGCTTCGACAATCTGCAAACACTGCGCGTGGTCGAGGCCTGCTACCTCTCGGCCGCCGAGCATCGCACGGTGAACCTGGGCGAGTGCCAGGCGATCCCGTGTCGGGAGTGAGTCGGCACATGCGGAATGATGAATGATGAATGGCGTTGACTCGCGGACTCTTGATTCATTGATTCGCAGATTCGCCAGAGAGAGGATTCGATGGAACAACGTTTCTCCGGTAAAGTCGCCATCGTCACCGGCGCGGGGCAGGGGATCGGTAAAGGGATCGCGCGGCGGCTGGCGGGTGAGGGCGCGCATGTGGTGATCGCCGAGTACAACGCGGAGAGCGCGGCCGCGGCGGCGCGGGAGATCGCGGCGGCGGGCGGCCGCGCGGTGGCCTATCCCATTGATATCTCCGACACCGCGGCGGGCCAAAAGATGGTGGATGCGGTGGTCGCGCAGCTTGGCCGCATTGACATCCTGGTCAACAACGCCGGCGTGGTGCAGACCAAGCCGATGCTGGAACTGACCGAGGCCGACTGGGATCGCGTGCTGAACGTGAACCTGCGCGGGACCTTCTTCCTGATCCAGGCGGTCGCGCGCCAGATGATCCGGCAACTGCCCGACGCGCTGCGGGTCGCTGCCGCGGCCCCGGCCGACATCATAAAGATGAAGCCGGCCGGCCCCCAGGTTGACCTGTCGCAGTTCGCGCCGAGCTACGGCAAGATCGTCAGCCTCTCTTCCGTGGCGGGTCGCCGCGGCCGGTCGCTGCAAACGCATTACGCGGCGACCAAAGCCGCGATCATCAGCCTGACGCAATCCACCGCCCTGGCGCTGGCGCCCTATCGGATCAACGCCAACGCGGTCTGTCCCGGCATCGTCCCGACCCCGATGTGGCAGCAGATTGATGCGGAGCGCGGCAAGCTCTTCGGCGCGCAGCCCGGCGAGGCGATGGCCGGCTTCATCAACACCGTCCCACTTAAGCGTGCGGCCACGCCCGAAGACATCGCCGGCGCAGTCGCGTTCTTCTGCTCATCCGACGCCGACTACAT
>CAZYHE010000256.1:0-3826 GCA_964647225.1 uncultured Anaerolineales bacterium | reverse complement strand
TGCGTATTGCGTTGTCTGTTGCCTGTGTGACTCTTTGCAGGAGTTGAATAATAGATGCCAACCCTTGAATGGACGCAACTGGATTCTCACTATGTCATCCGCGACCCCTGGTTCACCTTGCGCGCCGACTCCTACCGGTTGCCCGATGATCGCGTCATCGGGCCGGTCTACATCCTGGAGTACGGCCCGTGGGTGAATATCATCGCGGTGACACCCAGCCAGGAAGCCGTGCTCGTCAGGCAGTTTCGCCCCGGCCTGGGCCGCGTCATCCTGGAACCGCCCGGCGGCGCGGCCGACCCACACGACACCTCCATGCTGGAAGCCGCCCGCCGCGAGCTGCTGGAGGAGACCGGCTACACCAGCGACGATATCATCGAAACGGGTGTCATCGCGCCGAACCCGGCCAGCCACAACAACCTGATGCACTGTTTCCTGGCCCGCAACGTCCAACGCGTGCGCGCGCCGCATCTGGACGAGACGGAGCACCTCGATGTGGTGCTGTTGCCCTTCGAGGAACTGGTTGCCATGGCCGGCCGCGGCGAGTTGCCCCAGGCGCTGCACGTCGCGTCACTCTTCTTCGCGCTGACGGCGTTGGGACGGGTATAAATGCCGGACGCCTGCATCTTCACCGCTCAGCCAACCGCCGTTGATTTGGCCCTGGGCGAGCTGCGGTGCGCTGATCCTACGCTCCGGCTGGAGCGATGGCTTGCCGAAGGGGTCGGCCTGGTGCAAGGCGCATCCTCGTGGCGTGATCTGGTCGCCGGTCTCAGTGAACCGCCGCCCGTTTTTGTCCGCCATCTATGCCCGGTGACCGTGCGCGTCGAAATCGAGCTTATCCCGGCTGACATCGAGGCGCTTGCCCACGCGGCGCGCGCCTTTCTGCGCGAACTCGATCCAACCCGCTCCTTCTCTGTGCAAACCCGTACATTGGGCTTGGGCAGCTTGCCCTACACACGCTTCGAGATCAACAACCGGCTGGCTGCGCTCCTCGGCGAATCGGGCGCCAGCCTCGATGTGCAGCGGCCCGCGCAGGTGCTCTCGGTCGTTGTGGCGCCGCCGCTGGCCTTCCTGGGCCTCTCGTTCGCCCATGAAAACCTGAGCGACTGGGCCGGCGGCGAACGGCGTTTCAAGCGCACGGCCGATCAGGTCAGCCGCGCGGAGTTTAAGCTGCTTGAAGCGTTGGAGGTGTTCGGCCTGGAGCTACCCGCGGCCGGGTTGGCCCTCGATATGGGCGCCGCCCCCGGCGGCTGGACGCGCCTGCTCGCCCAGCGCGGCCTGCGCGTCATTGCCGTGGACCCCGCCGCGTTGGACCCACGGGTGGCGGTCCTGCCGAATGTCACGCACATCCGCACGACGATCGAGAACTACCTGCCCCAACGCGCCGCCTTTGACGTGATCGTCAACGACATGCGGATGGATGCCCGCGATTCGGCGCGCGTGATGCTCACCGCGGCGCCGCTCTTGAAACCCGACGGCTTTGCCGTGATGACCCTGAAACTGCCGGTCAAAGGGATGAGTGACGTGTTCAAGCAAGCCCTGCGCATCTTGGCGCGCGATTACCGCAGGATAGGCGCCCGGCAGTTATTCCATAATCGGGATGAGGTGACCATCGCGCTGAGAGGCAGATGAGACTGCCCTGATTGGCCATGTTCCGCATCCCTGGCTGGCATGTCGGCCGGTCGGGACACACGCTGGAGCTTGTGGAATACGTCGCGCCGAAAGGAGAGAAGCTCGACACGCGGACAAAAAACACCGGCTCGGCACACCTGGCGTTCGAGGTAGACGATATCTTTGCGGAAACTGCGCGGATGAAGGCCCTCGGCGTGCGTTTCCGCAGCGATCCGGTCGCCATCGAGGCGGGCCGCAACAAGGGCGGCTATACGGTTTACTTCCTGGACCCGGATGATATCACGCTGGAGATCATCCAGCCGCCGGTTCAACGCTAATTTGTCGGAGAATGTGATCGAGCGAAAAACTTTGAGTGGCGTATTGTTCGGGCGTGCGGCAGTATTCGCACAACCCGTTGGCGCGTTCGGCAACCAGGCGGCGAACGGCAAGCGCAATGCGCGGCGAATCAACCGGCATTGGTGATGTATTCCGGCGAGTATTCGTGCAGGATCGTGGATACCGGCTTGTTGTGCAAACGCGCTAGCTCGATCAATGCGGACGCCCGTTCGGCGTCCGCATTTTCGATTTGCTCAGTGATCTGCAACAACTCGACGTGTTCTGCTGGGGTCAATTCCCCCGACTCGTTCTTCTGGCGCAACCGATCGAGCCGCTGTTGTTGTTCCCTTAACCTTCTTTTTCGCAAGCGAATGGGAGCGGCTCTGTCCAGCGGAGACATCATCCAGTTAGCTTCCGAAACTTCGCGTATGCCTCATCCCACACCGCCGCGTCCTGCGGCTCAAAAGCCTCGGTGTTGAAGGAACGGCGCACCAGCGCGCGACCCTCGGCCAGCGAGCCGATGGCGCCGGTGGCGAGCAGTTGCATCAGCAGGTTGCCGACGGCGGTGGCCTCGAACGGCCCCGCGACGACGGGCCGGCCGATGGCGTTGGCGGTGAACTGGTTGAGCAGCCGGTTTTGCGCGCCGCCGCCCACGATATGCACCACGCCCACGCGGCGGCCCATCAGCGTCTCCATCATCTCCAGCACGCGGCGGTATTTCAGCGCCAGGCTTTCGTAGACCACGCGGGCGATCGCGCCGGCCCCGGCAGGCACGGCCTGGCCGGTGCGCCGGCAGAACTCGCGCACGCGGGCGGGCATGTCGCCGGGCGCGAGGAAGTCGTGCGCGTCCACGTCAATCTGTGCCACGAAGGGCTGCGCCGCGGCCGCGTGGCGCACGATGTCGTCCCACGAGAGGGTCTGGCCCTCGGCCGCCCACGTCTTCCGGCACTCCTGGATGATCCACAGCCCGGCGATGTTCTTCAGCAGGCGGATCGTGTCGCAGACGCCGCCTTCGTTCGTCACGTTGAACGCCAGCGCGGTCTCGTTGATGATCGGCTTGGGGATCTCCACCCCGATCAGCGACCAGGTGCCGGAGCTGAGATAGGCGTAGTCGGCGCTTTCCGCGGGCACGGCGGCGATGGCGCTGGCGGTGTCGTGGCTGCCGGGCGCGATCACCTGCACGTCCTTTGCGCCGGTTTCTTCGATCACCGCGGGTAGCAGGCCGCCCAACCTCGTCCCCGCCTCGACGATCTGCGGCAGGTAGTGCGTGGGGATGCCCAACCGATCCAGCAGGCCCGTCGCCCAGGCCGGCCGGTATGGGTCGAGCGCCTGGCTGGTGCTGGCGATGGTCCGTTCGCACACCTTCTGCCCGGTCAGCCAGAAGTTCAGCAGGTCGGGCATCATCAGGAGCGTGCGCGTGCGCGCCAGCACTTCGGGATCCTCGACCTGTTGGGCGAGGAGTTGGAAGAGCGTGTTCAACTGCATGAACTGGATGCCGGTGGCCGCGAAGACCTCCTCGCGCGGCACGCGGCGAAACGCCTCGGCTATCATCGTGTCGTTGCGGCTATCGCGGTAGTGATAGGGCAGGCCGACGAGCCGGTCATTGCGGTCGAGCAGGCCGTAGTCCACGCCCCAGGTGTCAATGCCCAGGCTGACGATCCCTGAGCTTGCCGAAGGGCTGCCGACAGCGACCGCCTTCCGCAGCCCCTCCTGGATTTCGACAAACAGCCGCAGCGTGTCCCAGTGCAGGCTGTCGCCGCGGCTGCTCGGAATGTGTACCGGGCCATTGGCGAAGCGATGGACTTCCTCCAACGCCAGCCGCTCGCCGTCGAACCGGCCGATGATCGCCCGCCCCCCGGACGCGCCGAGGTCGAAGGCGAGG
>CAZYHE010000255.1:0-6737 GCA_964647225.1 uncultured Anaerolineales bacterium | reverse complement strand
GTAGAATCATTCATGGTTTCGACGGGGTGACGCGAGTCGCCCCGTTCTTGCGAGAAGCGCAGGCCAATCGGCCTGACCATTCGATGACAACATGGCGATCCCCGACGCGATGGCGCAGGCGGGCATTCTGCACCTGACGATAGCAACGCAACTGGAGGATCATCCAATGACCGTACAACCGTTTTTCACACCTCGCGCCCCGGAGCATCTGCTCCCGTGGGCGTTTTGTTTTTCCAGACAAGAGAATTATTGAACTGAGAGCCGCAAGGCTCTTTTTTTTGCCCTTCGACAGGCTCAGGACATCGCCTGGCGACAGACGAGTGGAGGAGAGACGATGCGTTTACCTGGATTGATTGACGTACATGTCCACATGCGTGAGCCGGGCGGCACGCACAAGGAAGATTGGGACAGCGGGACGGCGGCGGCGCTGGCCGGCGGCTTCACGGCCGTGCTCGCCATGCCCAACACCCGGCCGCCCATCACCGACGCGGCGACGTTGGCGATCAGCCTCGACGCCGCGCGCAGCCAGGCCCGCTGTGACTACGGCCAATTTCTCGGCGCCGGCCCAGACAATGTCGCGAGCGCGGCGTCGCTGGCCCCGCGCGTCGCTGGCTTGAAGATGTACCTGGATCAAACCTATGGCCCGCTGCGGCTCGACGCGATGACGCTGTGGATGGCACACTTTGCGCGCTGGCCGCACCGGTCGCCCATCGTCGCCCACGCCGAGGACCGCACGCTGGCCGCGGTCATCCTGATGGCCGCGCTGTATGATCGGCCCCTGCACCTGGCGCACGTCTCGCTGCGCGAGGAGATCCTGCTGATCCGCGCCGCAAAGGAGCGCGGCCTGAAGGTCACCTGCGAGGTCGCGCCGCATCACCTGTTCCTGACCGACCGGGACATCCCGGTGCTGGGCGGGGGCCGCGGCGAGGTGCGCCCGCGGCTGGCGACCGCCGCCGATCAGCAGGCGCTGTGGGACAACCTCGATGTGATTGACTGCTTCGCCACCGACCATGCGCCGCACACGGCTGGGGAGAAGGACGGTGACAACCCGCCGCCTGGCTTCCCCGGCCTGGAGACCGCCCTGCCGCTGCTGCTGACCGCCGTGGCCGAGGGGCGCTTGACCACCGACGATCTGATCGCGCGCCTTCACACGAACCCGCGGCGCATCTTCGGCCTGCCCGCCCAGGCAGACACGTGGGTCGAGGTGGACGAGGACGCGCAGTGGGAAATCCGCGCCGCCGACATGCGCAGCCGTTGCGGCTGGACGCCGTTCGAGGGCTGGCGTGTGCGCGGACGCATCCAACGCGTTATCTTGCGCGGCCGAGACGCTTATGCGGGCCGCGCCGGTCAAATCCTGGCCGTTCCAGGATCAGGACATAATCTTTACCCAGGAGAATAGAATCGTATGGCTACCTATATCCCGCCCCTCCGACAGGCCAGTCCGCACCTCCCGTTCGGTGATAAGCAAGATGCGCCGTTCTACGGCAAGGACATTTTGTCCGTCAAGCAATTCAACCACGAAAGTCTGGAATACATCTTCGGCGTGGCGCACGAGATGCAGGAAATGGTGCGCCGCGTGGGCAGCTTCGACTTGCTCAAAGGCAAGATCCTGGCGAGCCTCTTCTACGAGCCTTCGACCCGCACCTCGTCGTCCTTCACCGCGGCGATGGAGCGGCTGGGCGGCAGCGTGATCCCGATCAACGAGGTGCGCTACTCCTCGGTCTCCAAGGGCGAGTCGCTGCCCGACACCGTGCGCACGCTCGAATCCTACGCCGATGTGATCGTGTTGCGCCACCCGGAGACCGGCGCGGCCGCGCTGGCCGCGCAATATGCCCGCAAGCCGGTCATCAACGCCGGCGATGGCGTCGGCGAGCACCCCACCCAGGCGCTGCTCGATCTGCTCACCATCCGCGAGGAGTTGGGGCGGGTGGATGGATTGACCGTGACGATGCTGGGCGATCTGAAATATGGCCGCACCGTGCATTCGCTTGCCCGGCTGCTGACGCTGTATAACATCCGCCTGAACTACGTTTCGCCGGCCATCCTACGGATGCCCGCCGAAATCGTCGCCGAGATCGGGGCCACCGGCACGCAGCAGACTGAGCACACCGAGCTTGAAGCTGTGCTGCCTGAGACGGACGTGCTCTATGTGACGCGCGTCCAGAAAGAGCGTTTCAGCGACCCGCAGGAATACGAGCAGGTCAAGGGCGCTTACGTGATCACGCCGGAGACGTTGATGGCCGCGAAGGAACGCATGGTCGTCATGCATCCGCTGCCGCGCGTCGGCGAGATCAGCATGGAGGTGGATGACGACCCGCGCGCGGCCTACTTCCGCCAGATGGAATACGGTCTCTACACCCGCATGGCGCTGTTGGCTGCCGTGCTGGGCAAGGCATGAGCGTCATGGCCGGCTTTTTCACACGCCTGGCCGCGCGCATCCAGGCCATTGACTCGCCCCTGTGCGTCGGGTTGGACCCGCATCCGGCCGACCTGCGTTCCTTCGACAGGCTCAGGACGCCGCCGACGGCGCAGACGGCCCGCGACTTCTGCCTGCGGCTGATCGAGGCGACCGCCGACTGCGCCGCGGCCTACAAGCCGAATGCGGCGTTCTTCGAGGCCTTCGGCGCGGAAGGGTGGAATGCGCTGGCAGAAGTCATCGCCGCGGCGCGGGAGGCCGCGCCGGTCGTGCTCGATGCCAAGCGCGGAGACATCGCTTCGACGGCCGAAGCGTATGCCCGCGCGGTCTTCGAGACGCTCGGCGCCGACGCGGTGACCCTCAACCCCTACCTGGGCCGCGACAGCCTGGCGCCCTTCCTGGCCGATGCGCAGCGGGGCGTCTTCCTGCTGTGCAAGACCTCGAACCCCGGCGCGGCCGACCTGCAAGACCTGGCGCTGACCGGCGCCCTTCGACAGGCTCAGGACGCGGCCCGCTCGGTGACTGGCCGTCAGGCCGTGTCGAACCGCGGACAGGCTCAGGACGCGGCGCAGACGGTGTGGGAGCAGGTCGCGGCGCTGGCGGCCGCGTGGAATGAGCGCGACAACCTCGGTCTGGTCGTCGGCGCGACCTATCCCGACGCGCTGCGCCGCGTGCGCGAGATCGCGCCCGACCTGTGGATCCTGGCCCCCGGCGTCGGCGCGCAGGGCGGCGAGTTGGCGGCGGCGCTGGCTGCCGGCCTGCGGGAAGATGGCCTGGGCCTGCTGATCCCGGTCAGCCGGGCCATCTCGCGGTCGGATGACCCGCGGCGGGCCGCACGAGAGATGGTAGCGGAGATGCGCGAGACTGCCCGGCGACCGAGGCTTCGTCCTGAGGCTCAGCCCGAAGGGTCGCAGCAACCTTTGCGAAGTCTGCCTACGCAGACTGTCGCAGCCGGCACAGAATCAGTCCTGGGCCAGCCGAAGGATCGGCTTGGCGATGGTAGTGGCGGTTTCAACCGCCCGGTCGCCCTGGCCGATGCGCTGCTGGAGGCCGGCTGCGTGCGTTTCGGGCAATTCACCTTGAAATCGGGCCTGCGCTCGCCGATCTACCTCGACCTGCGCCAACTCATCTCCGCGCCCGCGTTGCTGAGCCAGGTCGCCAGCGCGTATGTGGCGCGGCTGGCTGAGCTGAAGTTCGATCGGCTGGCCGCGCTGCCCTATGCCGCGCTGCCCATCGGCACGGCGATCAGCCTGCAGGGCGGCTGGCCGATGATCTACCCGCGCAAGGAAGCGAAAGAGTACGGCACGGCCGCGACGATCGAAGGCGCCTACGCCGCGGGCGAGCGGGCCGTGGTCATTGACGACCTGGCAACGACCGGCGGGAGCAAGTTCGAGGCGATTGACAAGCTCAAGGCGGCCGGCCTGGCCGTCGAAGATGTGGTCGTGCTGATTGACCGCCAATCGGGTGCAGCCGAGGCGCTGGCCGAGGCCGGCTACCGGCTGCACGCTGTTTTCACGCTCTCGGAGATGCTCGATCACTGGGAGCAGACCGGCCGCGTCCCCGCCGAGCAGATCGCGGCGACGCGCGCGTTTCTGGAGCGTAAATGACAAGGTGACACGATGGCAAGGTGACAAGGTGACAGAACGATGCTCACCGTGTCACCTTGTCACCCGTTCACCTTGTCGCCATTCGGAGCAACATGTCCCTCTACCCACACCTCCGTCCTCTGATCTTCCGCCTGACGCCTGAACAAGCCCATGGCGTCACGCTGGCGCTGCTGCGGCTGGCCGGCGCGAGTGCGGCTGGTCGCCGGCTCGTGGGGGCGCTGTTTGCCCCGCGGCCGGCCGGCCCTCCCGTCCAGGCATTCGGCCTGACCTTCGCCAACCCGGTCGGGCTGGCCGCGGGGTATGACAAGGATGGGCTGGGCTGGCGCGGGCTGGCCGCGCTGGGCTTCGGCCATCTGGAACTGGGCACGGTGACGCCCCGGCCGCAGCCCGGCAACCCCACCCCGCGCATCTTCCGGCTGGTTGAAGACCGGGCGGTGATCAACCGGATGGGTTTCCCCAGCCACGGGGCCGATTTCCTGGCCGAGCGCCTGGCCCGCCGCCGACCGCCGGGGGTCATCCTGGGCGTCAACATCGGCAAGAACAAAGATACGCCGCTGGAGCGCGCCGGCGAAGACTACGGCGTCCTGCTGCGCCGCTTCGCGCCGCTGGCCGACTACCTGGCGATCAACGTCAGCTCGCCGAACACGCCGGGGCTGCGGCAGCTTCAAGGCCAGGTCGCGCTGACCGGGCTGCTCGGCCCGCTGGCGGATGAGCGGCAGCGCCAGGTGCGCGTGCTCGGCCGGCCCGTGCCGCTGCTGGTCAAGTTGGCGCCCGACCTGACCGAGCCGGAGCTTGACGCCGCGCTCGGTGCGATCAGCGAGACGGGCATGGATGGCGTCATCATCTCGAACACAACCCTGCGCCGCGACGGCCTGCGTTCGGCCCGCGCCGGCGAAACAGGCGGGCTGAGCGGCGCGCCGTTGCGCGACCTCAACACCGCGCTGATCCGCCGCGTGGCGCGCGTCACCGGCGGCCGGCTGCCCATCATCGCCAGCGGCGGCGTGATGACGCCGGCGGATTACCAGGAGAAGCTGGCGGCCGGCGCAACGCTCGTGCAGCTTTACACGGGCCTGATCTATGCCGGGCCGGGCCTGGTGCGCCAGGTATTGCGATGATGGCGCGGTCAGAGGATGTGTGGGTGTAACTGAGTAACGCGTCTTTTTGACAGAGCGGCCATCTGCCCGTATAATTTCTGTTTCTAATTACTGAGAAATTCGAGTTCAGACGGAGCAGGAATGGCAATCCGGGAGATCATCACCATCGGCCACCCGACCTTGCGCCAAAAAGCGCGCAAGGTCACCAAATTCGGGCCGGAGCTAAAACAATTCGTAGATGACATGATCGAGACGATGCGCCAGGCGCCAGGGGTGGGCCTGGCCGCGCCGCAGGTGAACGCCACGGAACGGATCGTCGTCATCGAGACCCCGGCGGATGAAGAAGAGGGCATCCCGGCCGAGTTGTACGCATTCGTCAACCCGGAGATCGTCAAAACCTCCCGTGAGACCGACGAAGGACAGGAAGGCTGCCTTTCGATCCCCGGTTATGTCGGCGACGTCGAGCGCCACACCTGGATTGTGGTGCGCGGGCAGGACGCCTACGGCAAGCTGCAGCGGATTCGGGCGTATGACTACCTGGCGCGCATCTTCCAGCACGAAATTGACCATCTGGAAGGCACGCTCTTCATTGACCACATCAGCGACCCGGCGAAAATCCGCAAAGTGACCGCCGCGGACGCCGACAAGCTCAATCCCGAAGTGACAGAAGCCTTGGCGTTGCTGCCGAAAGAGCCGGTTCCCGCGGGCTAGACTTGCCCCGGCCGGAGGATCATGTCGGAGATACTGAGGCTGCGCAGCCTCGCTTCTAGCCCGGCCGCCCAGGGCGAGTACGCGGTATCGCTCGTGAAGCCGCGCCAGAAGCGGGACATCCTGCTGGCCGCGCTGCACGCCCTGGTCAAAGCGCCCACGCCCGCCGGCCGCGAGCCGATCCTCCAGACCTACGCCTACTTCGCCGCGGACGGCCGCAAGCGCGATCCGGGTGCGTTCATGCGCCGCGCGGCGCTCGATGCCTTGCGGCCGGTCGCCCTGCCCGCGGATGTCCCACTGCTCCTCCAGGCCACCAACACGTATGAATTCCTGCCGCCCGGCTTCAAAGAAGACGCGATCCTGTTGCGGGCCGGCGCGCTGCTGATCCTCAACGAGTTGGATGACACCCTGGCCGGCTATCAGGCGACCCGCCTCCTGGTGGATGGCTACAGCGATCCGATGTCGGGCGAGCCGGCGCGCACCGCGGTGCGGGTGCTGGCCAGCCAGGCGCAAATGCTGCCGCTCTATCTCTATGCGATGCAGGCCCACGACGCGGCGCTCCCCGAAGTGATCTCCGAGTGCCTGCGCAGCCTGACCACCGCGCCCGCGGCGCTGATCCCCGGCATGATCGCCCGGCACAGTCAATCCGAGAGCAGCATCGTCCGCATCGGGCTGTGCGACCTGCTCATCGCGCACGAGGCTGGCCCGCAAGGGCTTGACACCCTGGCCGACGCCCTGGTCAGCCTCCACGACCTGGACGCCTACCGCTACCTGGTGATCGCCCTGCTCACCGCCCGGCGCCCCGCGCTGACGGCCCTCGTGTCGCACGCCGCACGGCTGGAGACGCGTGCGAACCGGATCGCGGCCCTGGCGGAGGCGCTCAGCATCTTCAGCGCGGACCCGGAGATTGCC